>JAFDYM010000223.1 GCA_018267435.1 Bacteroidota bacterium
ACTTTATTGAAACAATGAAGACGGATTTAAAGACCGCCAAGAGCCCGTTAAC
Organism: Bacteroidota bacterium; assembly: GCA_018267435.1. Taxonomy (GTDB): domain Bacteria; phylum Bacteroidota; class Bacteroidia; order Chitinophagales; family LD1; genus Bog-950. The sequence continues at coordinate 53 of JAFDYM010000223.1, forward strand.
CGCATTGTTTTATGTTACCAATTTGCCTTTTCAAGAGTACCCAGAAGAGAACAAGTTTGTAATAGACAGGTTGAAGAAAGAAATACCAAACTCGAGCTATACTAAAGATTTTGTAGCAGTATATGAGCAATTCAATCAACAAGCAGCAGCGGCACAAGCGCAAAAACAAGCTGTTGAATCTACCGCTATTGGTGCCCAAGCGCCAGAGATAGACCTACCTAACCCAGATGGCAAAAACATCAAGCTATCATCGCTAAAAGGCAAAGTGGTATTGATAGACTTTTGGGCATCGTGGTGTGGCCCGTGCCGTATGGAAATGCCTAACGTGATAAATACCTACAACAAGTATAAAGCCAAAGGCTTTACGGTTTATAGCGTATCGTTGGATAAGGAAGCGAACGCTTGGAAGAACTCGATAAAAAGCCTTGGTATGACTTGGGAGAACCAAGTAAGCGATCTTAAATTTTGGCAATGCGAAGCTGCTCAGCGCTATGGAGTAAACGGCATACCTGCTACTTTCTTACTAGATAAAGATGGAAAGATAGTGGCTACCAACCTACGTGGTGCCGAACTTGAAAAGAAAGTAGCTGAACTTTTAAAGTAAGTTAGCTAGTATAAAGGGAAACGCCATTCTGTATGTACAGAGTGGCGTTTTTGTTTGATACACCTTCACATTTTTACTTTTTACAATACCTTGTATATTTATGGTGTGAAAACACTGCTAACCACCCTTTCGGCCTTATTCTTATTTACCCTGCCAATGCATTTAATAGCGCAGGACAATAAGCCCAATGAAGAATCTACGGACTTTGTTGGCTTCTCTACGCCACAAAAAGTAGCTGAAAGGCAAAACGTAATCAAGACTAGCCCCGTTCCCTTTCTTGTAGGACAGATACCTATATGTGGCGAAATAAGAATTACTTACGAGCGAGCCATAAACAGGCATCACTCTGTATTGATTGGCGCATCGTATAGCTATCCTGGCTTGTTATTAGCAGCCACCTTTGCCATGGACACCAACGGCTATAAAGTAAGCGACTACAAGATAAATGGTGTGCGTGGTATGCTAGGCTATCGCTGCTACCCTTTAAAGAAAAAGAAGATGGCACCTGCAGGCTTCTTTTTCGGCCCTTACGTATCGTATAATATGGTGCAGATAATGGAAAAGGGTTATGACGACTACCAGCGCATTCATTACTTTAATGCCACCATGACCGTTGGCTACCAAATCATTAAAAAAAATGGGTTCAGCTTTGAGTTCTTTGGGGGCCTAGGCTATAGAAAGAATTTCACCACTGGCTACGATGCGTACTATAAACGTTATACAGCAGCTCAGCAGTTTAACTTTATCGATGCTCCTATCCCGTTTCTAAATCACGTAAAGTTTGCCCTGCAGATAAACATGGGGTATGCTTTTTAGGCAACGGCTAACTATATAAATTCAAAACGGTTAAACAGATAATAGCGCTCGCTCTCTGTTTAACCGTTTTGAATTTTAGCTATTAAGTGTTACTTATAAACCCTCTTGAAGAATTTATCGTACTCGTCAATATCTTTTAAACTAAGTAGTGTAGCGAAGTTGATGGTAGAGATGGCAACTACGGCATATTGCTCAGGTTTCAAATCGCTAAACAACTGGCCTTGCCTGCGCATGACGTTTAGGTATTCCATTACATCCTCCTTGTTCTTAAACTGGCGGATGTTCAATAGCTTGTTCTTACTATCTATTATTACCTGCTTGCTTACCAAGCGCTTCAGTTCAAACTGTGTTGAGTTAAAGGCATCTACCTTAGCCATAGTACTCATTATTGCAGGTTGAGGCGTAGTAGGGTCTTTAATGTATATAATAACGTAATGTACCGATGCATCGCTGCGTGTATATGGCGAGGTAGTGTCCTCCATTACCACAGGCTCTGGCGTAGGCGCTCCTACACCCGCTACACTATCTACTTTAGTACCAGCACCTGTTGTAGTGGCATTGGCAGCACCTGCTGTACTATCTACCTTAGTTCCATTGTCAGTAATATCTGCGGCCTTAGTCGCAGTATCGCTAGCGGCTTTAGGTACGCTATTGCCAGCGGTGGCAGCTGTACCGGCCGATACATACTCAGTTACCGCAGCATCTTTGGCTTTTGTGGCTTCTGTTCTTTTTGCTGTGTTATTGCCAGCCGAAGTAATATTAGCCTGTTGCTGCATACTTAAGCCGTACTTAGCATTTAGCGAATCGCGCATGGTGGTATCTTGGCTTAAGTCTATTTGCGGTAGGCTAGATTGGTTAAGCCCTGCCAACAAATTGCTCGCCGTTCTTTTTACTTCCGAATCGCTACTAGTAGTTAGCTTTTGCAATGCCTGTACATAGTCGCCAAGCCTATTCTGCTTAGAAAGTATCAACGCCAGCAACAAGTCGAACTTAGCAGCATATGGGTTTGGCTTAAACAATGTGTTGCTCATCTTTGCCTTGTACCAGGCACTATCAAGGCGGTTATTGGCAAAGTCGTTATAGGTTTCTTCGTAGTAGTTGTTCAGCGCTATTTCCTGTTGGCGGCTTGCATTTACAAAGTTAGGGTCTTTCAGCACCTTGGCTATAACGCTTTCAGGGAACTGCGACAATATAAGAGCCTTGTACTTTTCGGCATTGGCCTTATCGCCCGTTTTCATAGCTATAAGGTAAAGCTGGTAATAACTCTCCAAAAGCAATTTGTGCTTAGCCATCCTGTTGTTCAGGGTTTCAAACATATCTGTAGCCTTAGGGTAGTTCTCCAAACCATCTTTATAAATAGTACCCGCTGCATAGTACGCATCTACCAACCTATCGGCACTGGCCGTTATCTGCTCTGGGGTATTAGGAATATTTGCGCGCAGTTGCTCTTCAGGCGTGCCTTTCTTTTCATCCGCCTTCGCCTGTTTTTCATCTAGCTTGGTAGCCATGCTATCCACACCAGTACCTACTACCACATCATCATCGGTTATGCCCACGCTTTTATTTTTGCGGCGCCAGTTCTCTTCCAGCTTACGGCGGCCCCATTTCTTCACAAAGTCGTTATAACCTGTGGTACGTGCAGCAGTATTATAAAAGTACCAGGTAGAGCCAGAACTTTGCGTTTGGCTACTTTGGGTTTGGCTACTCGTATTATTGTTTTGGAAGCCCTGCATTTGTTGTGCCTGTTGATCAGCCAATTCCTTTTGGCGCTTCTCCTCTTCTATCAGGTCAAGCTTTGCCACCGCTTCGCGTATTACCACCTCGCGCGCTTCGGGGCTCATTGCCGCTAGCTTCTGCATGCTATCTTCGTAAGCTATTATGTTTAGTTGGTCTACAAGGCTGGTTAGCATTTTGCTGCGCAGTTCTACCTGTACATACCTTGGATCGTTTCTAGCCATTGATGTAGTGGTAGAATCGTAGTAATATTTCGACCTTACATAATTAGCTTCATCATAATCCAACTCGGCAAACTTTAGGTAGCTAAGCGCTTTCTGGTCTTCGTTGCTTGTACTATTGTCAACCGACTTTTGTAAATACTTACGCGCCTCAGCCAGGTTGGTTTCTTGTATCGATATCAGTGCCAACTCATAGAATATCTGGTCCCAGTATTCTTTGTACTTACCATCGCGCGACATTTTAGCCAACAGTTGCTTTATACCTGCATTGCTGCCACCACGGCCGAGCTTCGCCATTTTCAATTTGGCGTAAAACTCCATATCGTAGTTAGGGCGACTTTTCAATACCAGTTTATAGTTATCTATCGCCTTCTTGTTATTGCCAGTAGCCTCGTAGCATTGTGCCAATACAAAAAGTGGGCGCACACGCTTTTTCTTATTCTTACGTATGCCCTTCGAATCGATATGCTTTTCAAGCGGAGCAATGGCCATGCCATAGTTACCTGCAGCTACATGTATATCGGCATCAGCCAACTCTACTTTTGGGTCAAGGTTTTTATAGAAGGTATTATCGTTGCGTATGTAGGTAA
>JAFDYM010000224.1 GCA_018267435.1 Bacteroidota bacterium
CGACTACAAGAGCCAGATATACCACTACGTGCAGCGCGAGGGCAAGGCTATCAACTTTAAAGTAGGTGAAGAGAAAATGAAAAACCGCCGTGCGTATTTTGTAATACACCTTGAAATAGACGGCACACATATAGCTATGGGCGAGGGCTTCAGTAAAAAAGTAGCCGAGCAAAACGCCGCCATGAATGCCATTAAGCAACTAGGCATAGAAGGTAAAACGGAATAGCAAATCGATACCGTTATAACATAAAAAAGGACAGCTTATCGGCTGTCCCTTTTCGTTTTATATCAAGCGTTGAAGCCTATGCAGCCTTCAACTTGCTTACGTTTGCTTTTTCAAATTTCTCTTCGGCAAATGCGCGGGTTACTACAAATTCCTTAACACCAGGCGTACTTGGCAACTCAAACATAGCATCGTTCATGATGGCTTCGCATATTGAGCGCAAACCACGTGCGCCTAGCTTAAATTCCATCGCTTTGTCAATCACAAAATCGATAGCAGCATCGTCAAATTTCAAGGCAATGTTATCAGACTTGAATATTTTCTTGTACTGCTTCAGCAATGCGTTTTTAGGCTCGGTCAATATGTTGCGCAATGCAGTTTTATCAAGCGGATTTAAGTGCACCAATACCGGCACACGGCCTATCAACTCTGGTATCAAGCCGAAGGTTCGTAGATCGAGTGGGCTAACGTATTGTAGGAAATTCTCTTCGTCTATTTTCTCTTGTGCTTTACCCTTCTTAAATCCAACTTTCGATTGGTTCAATCGCGTAGATATCAAGCGGTCGATACCTTCGAAGGCACCACCACAAATGAATAGGATGTTGCTGGTATCTACCTTCACCATTTTCTGCTCAGGGTGCTTGCGGCCGCCTTGTGGTGGCACTAGTACCTCGCTGCCTTCAAGCAACTTCAACATAGCTTGCTGTACGCCCTCGCCGCTTACATCGCGGGTTATAGAAGGGTTGTCGCCTTTGCGCGCTATCTTGTCTATTTCATCTATGTAAATAATGCCGTGCTGTGCAGCGTTTACATCGTAGTTGCACACCTGTAACAGGCGCGATAGGATACTCTCTACGTCCTCGCCCACATAGCCTGCCTCGGTAAATACCGTAGCATCAACTATGGTGAAAGGCACGTTCAAGAACTTAGCAATAGAACGCGCCAATAAGGTTTTGCCCGTACCGGTTTGCCCTACCAAAAGTATGTTGCTCTTTTCAATCTCTACCTCGTCGCTCTTGCTTTGGTTTAGCCTTTTGTAGTGGTTGTACACCGCTACCGATATATAGCGCTTGGCTTCATCTTGCCCAATTACATATTGGTCCAAGAATGTTTTGATATCCTTTGGCTTAACTGAACTAGGTAAAGAGAACTGGAATTTCTTATTCTTCTGGAAAAGCTCTTCATCAATTATCTGCTGCGCTTGTCCCACGCAGTTCTCGCATATATGCCCCTCTATGCCCGATATTAGGATTTGCGTTTCTTTCTTCTTACGTCCGCAAAACGAGCACGATGGTTCTGTTTCTTTCTTCATTCTAATAACTTACTCCCTGTATACTATAAAAATACAAAATAGTTGGCAAAAATAAGGCCAAACACCTCACTTTGCCAACTACTATATGCTTATTATGATTAAAATCAATTACTTATTGTTGCGCACTAGTACTTCGTCTATCATACCGTACTCTTTTGCTTCAAACGCACGCATCCAGTAGTCACGATCGCTATCGTGCGATACCTTCTTGATAGGCTGGCCGCTGTGATGAGCTATTACTTCGTATAGCTCCTCTTTTATCTTGCGTATTTCGTTTACCGATATTTCTATTTCGCTGGCCTTGCCACCTATACCACCTAGTGGTTGGTGAATCATAACACGTGCGTGCTTCAATGCTGTGCGCTTACCTTTGGCACCAGCGCACAATAGTACCGCAGCCATACTGGCCGCCATACCTGTACAAATGGTAGCTACATCCATGTTTACATACTGCATGGTATCGTATATACCTAGGCCGCTGTACACCTCGCCGCCTGGGCTGTTGATGTAAATCTGCACATCGCTACGGGCATCGCTGCTTTCCAAAAACAACAACTGTGCAGTAATGATAGATGCGATGTAGTCATCAACACCTGTACCTAAAAATATGATACGGTCCATCATCAAACGAGAGAAAACATCTACCTCGCGGAAAGGCATTTGGCGCTCTTCGATAACGGTACGTGTAAGGTTATTTATTTGTGCGTTTTGGTTTACTGCGGTGTTCATGTACTTTTCTAAGTGCATGCTACTCATGCCGTGGTGCTTTACGGCGTAGTTTTTAAAATCCTGTGCTTCTTTCAAATTCATTGTAGAATGGTTTATTGCCTTAAAAATGCTTTTGTTTTTCCAATTAACCAAATGACGATAAACGTGCCACATATATTTTACTGTCATTTTGCCCGAAATAGCCAAATAAGAGAATTATGGGGGACTGAAAAAAACTGAAAATAATTGTTACCGAGGTAAGTAATTGGCTACTGGTATTACCGTGTTTCCTTAGTACATTGTTCTAACCACTATCTTATGGCATAGCTTTAGTATATTTAGTGCCATGCAAATACAGTTTCTAAACAATTTTAGAATTGACAAGGAGAAGGAGGATTACAAAGAGGTAATAGAGAATATTGAAAAGGGGGTGGTATTTCGCGGCACTAACCTATGGGTGCTCATATTTGCCATATTCATAGCGTCGCTGGGCCTCAACGTAAACTCAACCGCCGTAATAATAGGCGCCATGCTTGTATCGCCGCTTATGGGCCCAATCATTGGCATGGGATTGGGCGTAGGCATCAACGATTTGGCGCTGGTAAAAAAAGCATTCAGAAACCTTGCGCTTGCCGTAAGTGTAAGCTTGGCTACTTCTACCCTCTACTTCTTGTTAAGCCCTATAAACGAAGCCCACAGCGAAATACTGGCGCGCACATCGCCAAATATTTACGACTTGCTTATTGCAGTATTTGGCGGCTTGGCGGGCATATTAGCTATAAGCAGCAAGCAGAAGGGCAACGTAATACCAGGTGTAGCTATAGCTACTGCCCTTATGCCGCCGCTATGCACCGCGGGGTATGGACTAGCCACCTTGCAGTATAAGTTTTTTTTTGGCGCATTCTACCTCTTCTTTATCAACTCGGTTTTTATCGGACTTGCCACCTTGGCAACGGTGCGCGTGCTTAAATTCCCGTACAAGCACATGCTTGATGAACAAGCTGAAACCCGCGCCAAAAGGATTATAGCTGTACTTGTGGTTATTACATTTATACCTAGCATATATTTTGGCTACGACATTGTACAGCAACAAAGGTTTGCGCAAAGGGCGGAGAGCTTTATTGACAAGGAATGTAATTTGCCCGGCGACTATCTGCTAAACAACAAGCTTTACCCTAACCATGAACATATAACGCTTGTATATGGGGGCAAGCAAATATCCGACTCTCAAGTTACGCAGCTTAAACAGCGTATGCTTGCCTATAACCTTGATAGCACTTCGCTAACGGTACAGCAAGGTTTTGCATACCTAGAAAAAGACAAGATGACAACCGATGTGCAGCAAAACAGGTACGCCGAAGCCATAGCAGTGCGAGAACAACAAATAGCAATGCTTCAGGCACAAATAGATACGGCCAACACAGCCAAACAAGGCAGTGCCCAAATATACAAAGAGCTAAAGGTGAACTACCCTACACTTACCCATGCTAGTATCAATCAAGCTGTGCTGCTAAGCGACAGTAGCGCGAACAATAAAGAGGTGGTGATGGCAGTGCTGTATTTTAGCAAGCCCATATCGAAAGACGAGAAGGCAAAAGTGCAGAACTGGCTGAATGTAAGAATGGCGCGCAACGATGTAATGTTGGTATTTCAATAGATAAATGAAATTTACAAGTTGCAAATACGTTAACATATTAATGTTTAAGTGCTTGCCACTATTAATACTGTTTGTGTGTTGCCAAGTGCAGGCGCAGCATAGCTATGTAGAAATGCTGCTGCCAGTAAAGCAGGAACACGTGCCGCGCTACGAGGTGCATGCAAAAAGGCAGTCACCTATTTTAGTGAAGATGCCTTTCAATAGCGATAGTATACTGAACCCGGAAGTGTTTGCCGAGGTGGCAAAGATACAAGCGGAGCGCATTGACCTTGTGTACACTAGCTACAGAGAATCCAAAACCTTTGACCAGCCTGTATTGAATAGGGGAAGGTTGACTAGTCTTGAAAAATACGCACCATACCTGTTCGATAATCCACTTACCGATTGGCACTTTATAGCGCAAACGGGCGCTAGTACTGCCGATAGTGCAGCTACATTCTTTCATGGCTTTATTATCTATCCTAAAAAGGTACTTAGGCCTATGGATATAGAGGCAGAACGCCATACCATTTATAGAACCATGGATAGCATTGATGCATTCTTGAAAAAGAACGATTCTACCTGCTTGATACAGGTAACTGAAATGAAAAAGAAGTGGGTGGCTACGGGCTACTTTAGGCCGCAAAGCAAGTACCTGCAAAGACAAGGCAAAAAATCGAGCGAGCAAAGTGCACAGTACCCATACACCGAAAAGCGCCTAGTGCGCGATACCGTGGTGAGGTATGACTCGGTACTATGCTACAGCGGTAAAATAGATAGCCGTGTAACCAAGCTATTGCCCGATACCGATGTGATACATATACTTGAACGCCACCCTGATTGGGATAGCAGCATTATAATTACCGATGTTACTGCTAGTATGTCGCCGTACACGGTGCAGCTATTGGTATGGTATAGGCTACGCGAATTGAATGGCCAGGTAATGCAGTTCGAGTTTTTTAATGATGGTGATAATATGCCAGACAGGTATAAGAGGTTGGGCAGCACAGGAGGCATATATTTTAGCGATGCCGCAAAAGGTTATGACGCTATGGAAGCTGCTATGATGTACGCCATGGGTCGTGGCACCGGCGGCGATATACCCGAGAACAACATAGAGGCATTGCTAAAGGCGATAGAATATTACCCCTACTGCAAGAATATTATAATGCTTGCCGACAACTGGGCGCCAGTGAAAGATATAGCTCTGCTGTCCAAGGTAATGAAGCCCATTAAGGTAATAGTATGTGGTAGCGAGAATGGCATTATTAATCCTCACTACTTGGATATAGCTAGGGCTACAGGCGGCAGCATACATTTGCTACAGCAAGATATAGATAGCCTTGGCAACATAAAAGAAGGTGAGACCATAACACTGGGCAAGCGCCAATACAAATTGATAGGCGGTAAGTTTGCAATAGTTGGTTATAACTAGTTACTAGGTGTAGCTATGCTGCGGAAGTATTTTTCCGCCAAGCTTTTGTAGTAAGGCTTCAATGCTGGCGGCACTGTTTTATAGAAGTCAACCTCGCTCTGCCTAGCCTTCAAGTATTCCTCTAACGATGGCGGCATTTTGCGGTCTTTATCCTTCGCAGTATTGCTTTCGCGCTCTGGTTGTTCATCGCGCTGGCGCTGTGCATTTTCAGCTTCCAATAGCTTGGTCATTATATCTTGCTGGCGGCGCATCATCTCTGTAGTTAATTGCTTGTTCACCAAGTTCTTCTCGGTCTCCTCCATCTTCTTGATAGCTTCACCAAGGTTGCCCATGCTACCTTTGCCGTCCTTGTTCTCTTCTTGGTTTACGCGCTCCAGTTCCTTGCGTATCTGCTGCTGCATCTGTGCCATTTCAGCAAACTGGCGGCTCATGCCTGTTTGACTGCCCGGCTTTTGGCCTTGGCCTTCGCGCTTCATCATTTCGCCTAGCTGTTGCATCTTATCATTCAACTGCTTTTGCATTTGCGACATGCTTGGTTTGCCCGCGCCCGGCTTTTTGCACTTCATACAGTTTTTAGGGCTGCCACCTTCTTTCTTCTCTTGGTTTTCGCTGGCTTGCTGTTGCATTTGCTCTAGCGCTTCGCTTAGCATTAGCGCCAGGTTGTTGTAGCCCGTCATTACAAACTGCTGGTTAGACATGGCGCGCGATACATTGCGCTCTTCCATATCGTCAATAGCCTTGCCCAAGTATTTGTTTACGCTCGTTATTTCTTTGGTTATAAAAGAAGCTATCTGGTCCTGACGTTTAGCCAAGGCATACAAGCTATCCTCTACCATCTTCGAGTTTTCGCGTATGCGCTGTTGCTCCTTCATCAGTTCCACATACTTAGGGTTGTTGATGTTGGTAGCCTTTACTGTTGCCATTAGCTTCTCCTCATCGAACGATAGCTTTACGATATTCTCCAACAACTGGCGCACGGCTTGCATATCTTCTGCATTGTCCTGTGCATCCATTTGCATCTTCATTTCCTTCAGCTTCTCTGCTGCTTGCTTGGCATTTTCAGCCGCGCTCTTTTGGTTTTTCGATGCCTTGTTGTTTTGGTTCTGCGCTTGGTCTTGCTGTGCATTGTCCATCTGCTTATCGGCAGCGTCCATGCTCTTTTCTACGTCCTTAAAGTCCTGCTCGCTCTTGGTTTCGTCGTTCAGCTTTTTCAGTTCTTGCAGGTCGTTTTTCGCCTCCTTCATTTCCTGCTTTAGCTGCTCTTGTTGTTTCTTCAGCTCCTCGCTGTTCTTGGCGTCTTTGCCGTCTTGGTTCTTCTCCTGCTGCTTGGCAAGTTCTTCTTGCTTCTGCGCTATCTTATCTAGCTTATCGGCAGTCTCCTGCATCTTTTGGTCAAACTCCAATTTCTTGAACAGTTCCAACATGCGGTCAAGCTCCTTCTCCATCTTCTCTTGGCCCGCTTGCATGTCTTCCATTTTGTCTAGCGCATCTTTCTTCTGTAGTTGCTCTAACATCTGTTCCAGCTTTTTGTATAGCTCCTTCATTTCGGGGCTCATCACCTCATCGAAAAGCTCTTGTAGTTTCTTCTGCTTTTCGGCTATCTGCTCATTCACTTCTTTAAACTCATTCTGCTTCTCGAAGTTGTTGGCCATCTTCTCCTTCATCTTCTCAAGCTGCTCCTGCATTGCCTTCTGCTTGGCAAGGCTCTCCTGTATGTTTTTCTTGTCTTCCCAATTTAGGTTTTTCTTTTCCTGTAGTTTGTCCTGCATATCGCGCAGTTCGTTCTTCAGGTCTTTGGCCATATCCATGGTTTCTTTCAAGTCCTTCTTCAGTTCCTTGTTCTCCTTGGTTATCTCCTTGTTCAACTCGCTTAACGATGGCATGTTGAACACCATCATGGTGCTGCGCGTACTTTTGCTGCCATGCACGCCGTCGTTATCCCACACCTCGAAGTAATAAGTCATTTTATCGCCGGGCTGTATGCCTAGGTCGGTTATGCTCCAGTAGTACACAAAGCGCGAAGCCAAGCCTGCGCTTATAGGCACATCCAGGCTTTTGTTGATGGTAGCGGTAGCAGAATCGGCACGTGTAATTTGGTAGTTGAAACTCAACCTGCGCAAGCCATAATCATCGCTGGCCTCGCCTACGTAGTAAAAGTATTTGGTAGCGGCTGAGTCGCGCTTTTCGTTCACGTTCAGCACAGGGTAAAGGTCGGGCACTACATTCAGCGAGTAGCTTACCGAGTCAGCATCTTTAATGCTGCTGTTGCTAACCTTAAGCATGTACTGGCTGCTCTGCATCATAGTTTTGCTAAAGCTAAATTCATCGTCATCGCTGCGCTTTAGGTTATAGGCAGAATCGCCTAGCAAGAACTTTATAGCTTCTACATTCTGCGTATTGAAACGCCAGTTCAGCTTAGTACCTTCTGGTATTACTAAGTCGCCGATATTCTTCAACACTTCATCTGCCTTGCCTGTGTACGCAGGGTAGTCCGCTGTTACTTCAAAGCTTGCTACTACTGGCTTGGCTACTACGTCAAGCATGTATTCCTTCGAGCGGAAGCCGTTAGCCGTAAACTTAAACGGCGTTGACTTCTGCAAGTTGGTAAACTCGTAGCTGAATAAGTTTGCCTCTTTCTTCTTTAGCTTGATGGTGTTCTCGCCTGCCTCTAAGTACACTTCAGCAGGTAGGGCATCCCCCTCTATTTTTACCTCTAGGTCGTAGTTTTCAAACTGCAATGCCTTTAGGCTTTTGTTCTGTATTACAAATTGAAAAGGCGCCTGTTTCTCGTAGTAAGTATCGCTATTATAAAGGCGCTTCGTGCCTTCTTTAATCACATTCGGCGCAGCTATGATGATGAACAAAAATAGCAACGCAGGTGGCGCCAAGTAGCGCAGGTACTTGCGGTTTTTGTTGAAGTCGATAGCGAATGAAAAATCAATCGGCTTTAGCTCCACTGCCTTTTGGTCGATAGCTGCTAGCAATAGTTGCGAATCGGTACCTTCAGCGGCATGGCGCAGTTGAAGGATGTTCAATAGCTTATCTTTTACCTCGGTAAAGTGCGTGCCTATTATCTGCGCAGCTTGCTCGTAGCTGATGATTTTACCTAATCGGTAGAAGTGCAACAGCGGCACAAAAAAGTAGTTAGCAATAAATGCCAACGATGATGCAATGAAGCCATAGAACAGCACCTTTCGCATAACCGTTGATAGATAGAAGTAGTACTCCAACAAGTTGATGGCAAGGAAAAAGGCCAATATGTATATAGCAGAAAAGATAGCCCCGCGTATCAACTGATTGGTGTAATACCTACGGATGAACTGATCTAGTTTCTGTAAAAGCGAATTGTATTGCGAACTTGTATTAGCCATTATATATCTCTCAAACCTACACTAATTTAACCAAACCCTAGGCGGCTAACAAACCGCCCCATGTTAAACTGCCCAATTTATCAAAAATTGTGCTTTGTAGTAATCTATGAACTCATCCCCTAGCCCCTTCTCTTTGAAAAGAGAAGGGGGACAATTTTATTACAAACTCTACCCGTCAGCGATACAGCACCATAAACAATGCATTTCTCCTCTCTGTTTATAGAGAGGATCCCGATAGCTATCGGGAGACGCATGTCGACAGAGGTGAGTAAAGAAAGAAATTGTCAACAGAATGTAGGCGCGTGGCAGTCAGAACCAAGACGAGGGGCACAATAGTACCGCCTATAATAGTTATTAAAAACCACAAGCGCCACTCTGTTGGGAGTAGCGCTTGCATTATCTAATATCTATCGTCTTGATACTAACGTCTATTAAACGCGAGCTTTTATCTGCTTGTCGTGCTTTACTTCGTCTATTACTATCTTACTGATTATCTCGTGCATTATCTCGGTAGTGCCTGCGCCTACGGTCATTAGGCGTATATCGCGTAGCGAGCGAGCAATACCATAGTCTTCCATATAGCCCCAACCGCCGTGTATCTGTAGCGCGTCGTTAATTACGTTGAACGATTCTTCGCAAACGTATGCCTTGGCCATCGAAATGATTTTGTAAGCCGCTGGGCCAGTCTCGATATACTCATGCACCGCGCGGTAGCTGAACGAGCGACAAGCTTCTACCTTTATCGCCATCTGTGCTAGCTTGTGGCGCAGCACTTGGAATTTGCCTATTGGTCTGCCGAATGCCTCGCGCTCCTTCATGTATTTCTTGGCCTTCTCCATGGCGTTCTCAGCCGCGGCAGTGCCCGTAATGGCAGCTATCAAGCGCTCCTCTTGAAAGTTGCTCATGATGTAGTAGAAGCCCCAATGCTCTTCACCAAGCAAAGCGCTCTTAGGCACTTTACAATTCTCGAAAAACAACTGGCCAGTATCTGAACTATGCATACCCAGCTTGTTGTGTACTGCTACCGCCGAAAAGCCCGGCGTGCTAGTATCGAACAACAACAAACTTAGCTGGTGGCCCTCGCCTGTGCGCACTGCCAATACGATGAAGTCGGCCATTGTGCCATTGGTAATAAACATCTTCGAGCCATTCACTAGGTAGTGGTCACCTTTGTCTTCAGCAGTGGTTTTTATACCGCCTACATCGCTGCCTGCGCCGGGTTCGGTTATGCCTAGTGCGGCTATCTTTTCGCCCTTCAATGCAGGGGCTAGATACTTCAACTTCTGCTCCTCGGTGCCTATGGCATTTATAACAGGCAATGGCAGGTAGGTATGCGCGTATAGCGACATAGAAAGCCCGCCGATGTTGGCCGCCGATAGCTCTTCAGATATTACCACGGCGCTCCATATATCCATGCCGCTGCCGCCATACTCTACGGGGAAGCTAACGCCGAAAAAGCCCTGCTCGCCCATTTTGCGGAACACCTCTTTCTCGCATATTTTATTCTCTTCCCAATACGCTACGTTCGGGGTTATTTCCGCCGCTACAAACTGGCGAAAACTTTGGCGCAACAAGTCATGGTCTTCAGTAAATGGATTCGTTGTCATGGATACTATATTTATTATTTTAGGTTAGAGACTTATAATCTGTGCAATCAAAAAAATATCGGTGTAATCCTATTTCAATGGTAAGTTAAGCAATTCCCTCGTCTCCTCAATCGTTGCAATCTCCTTGCCCAGCATACGCGCCAAATTAGCGCCTGCGGCAACTAGTTCACCATTGCTCTTGGCCATCTCTCCATTTGGTAGGTAGAAGTTATCCTCCAAGCCTACGCGGATGCTGCCATCTATAGTAAGTGCAGCAGCAATAGCCTGCCATTGCTTGCGGCCTATGGCCACTACTTGCCAGTGCGAGCCCGCAGGCACGGTAGCCGCTTGGTGCAATAGGTTTTGGGTAGAGATAGGAATACCGCCCAACACACCCATTACAAAACTGAACACATAAGGCTTTTGCAATAGGCCCATATCTATCAGCGGCATGGCGTTGTTGATGTGCCCATTATCGAACACCTCCATCTCTGGCAACGTGCCCGCTTCTTTCATTTTCTCCAGATAGAATTTTATATCACTGAAAGGATTTTGGAATACAAAATCGTGGTAGAACTCCTTCGTCTTTGGCGAGTAGATACCGTAGTTCATACTGCCCATATTCAGCGCAGCAGCATCGGGCTTTAACGCCGTAATGTGATGGATACGCTCCTCTTTGCTTAAACCAACCGCCCCAGTACTATAGTTAATGATAACAGTAGGGCAAAGCTTGCGCACCTCTATGCCTATTTGGCGATATGTTTCGATATCGTAAGCAGGCGAGCCGTCATCTTTACGCGCATGTATGTGTAGGATACTCGCGCCTTCATCTACGGCACGTTTGCCTTCCAGCGCTATCTCCTGCGGCGTATAGGGTATGTACGGACATTGTTCCCTGCGGGCCAATACGCCAGTCAACGCTGCGGTAATTACTATCTTTTTTCCCATGGTTATGTGTTGCGGGTTACTTGTTTCTAGTTACGGGTTACTTTTTCTTCATCGGACATCCATACATCCGACATCCTACTTGCCTTTCCAAACAGGTTTTCTCTTTTCAATAAATGCCTGTAGGCCTTCGGCGGCGTCTTCTGTTTTTAGGGCTTCGCCTAGCATTTGCTTCATGTGTTTTTGCGATTCAGATGCTGGCATACGCTTCAAATCGTTGAAAGCCTCTAAACCTAGACGGATTGCCGATGGAGAATATTGCAGTATGTCGGCAACTAAGGCATCAACGGCGGCATCCAACTCGGCAGGTTCTACCACATCGCTTATCAAGCCTAGGCTTTTCGCCTCTTGCGCATTTACGTTGCGCGCACGCATACAGAAGTCTAATACCACACGCGTAGGCATTATCTGCAACATGCTTTGCATAACTTGGAACGGATATAAACCACGCTTAACCTCTGGCAATGCAAAGGTGGCATTACTGCTAGCTATAACGTGCGTGCAGCCGCATACTATCAAAAAGCCGCCTGCAAATACAGGCGCATGTACCTTGGCAATAGTAGGCTTGCATACGCTGCTGAACACATCTGCCAACACTACTTCGCCTTCAGGCTCCGGTATGGTCGAATTACTTTCCTGTGCCTGACCTGCAAAAGCTTTTAAGTCGGCACCCGCGCAAAACACATCTCCTTTTGCATCAATTACTACAGCCCATACATCAGTGTTGTAATAGGCGTGTTCCAATGCAAATGCCAACTCACGGAAGAGAACATCGTTCATGGCGTTCTTCTTCTCGGGACGGTTAAGCGTTATGTTCAGTACGTGGTCGTTCTGTGTAACTATCAAATGCGCAAAGGTCTGCTCCTTCAAACTCAATGCTTGGTCTACGGTATATAACATATTGTCGGTTTAGTTTTCGTTACAGAATGGAACGCTGATTTGTTATGGTCTTTGTGATTGATGAAGATTTCTTCAAACCAATAAATCATATTACATCATAACAATCATAAATTATCAGCGTTCTATTTTAATTTTCTTTCACTTTTAGCAATACAGCGTTCGCTTCTACAAAGCTTTTTTCTGTTACAAATATTTCCTGCACTTCGCCATCACTGTGCGCTTCTATCGTTGTTTCCATTTTCATGCTGCTCATTACCAGCAAGCCCTTGCCCGATGTTACTACATCGCCAGGTTTCACCAGCACCTTCACCACCTCGCCCGGCATAGGCGCAATATAGTCGCCTTTGGCAATGGCGCTGCCTGGCTGTACAAAGCGCGGTGTTTCTTTCAACTTCAACGTGCCCGCTTGCGGATGCTGAATGTACACATCGCCTTTATTGTTAGCCAAAATAAAATTCTTGGTGTGGTTGCCAAAGCGAACGGCAATGCTGTTAGTGCAGTAGCTAATCAGTTCAGCTTTTAATTCTGCACCGCCCACTTTTACATCGAAGGTGTTATCACCATTGCGCTTATATTTCAGATGCAATTTCTGCTCGCCATATTCTATACCATATAACTGACCTTGATACGGGATATTCCTCCAGCCGTTTAACGATGGTGCGTATTGCTGTGTTCTTGTTCTGTACTGCCAACCATGCAACAATGCAGCTATAGCAGACTCATGCAGTGCTTCATCGCTCACATTTTTCTTGTAGTTAGAAAAGTCACGCTCAATCAATTTGGTATCGAAGCTGCCATCAATAAACTTAGGGTGCACCAATAGTTCTTTCAGAAAATCTTTATTGGTAGTAATGCCCAGTATAGGCATATTGTTCAAGGCGTATAGCATCTTCTGTATCGCCTCGCTTCTGCTATTGCCATACGAAATAACCTTGGCAATCATACTATCATAGAATACATCAACTTTGCTATTGCTGGTTACGCCGCTATCGTAGCGCAAGCCTTGCACCTGCGGCTCGTGCCAATACAATATATCGCCTGTGGCGGGAAAGAAATTAATCTCTGGGTCTTCGGCACATATACGGCACTCTATCGAGTGTCCGCGCTGTGTTACAGTTTCAGCAGTTGCGCTCAATGGCAAACCTTGCGCTACTTC
The DNA here is from genome assembly GCA_018267435.1 of Bacteroidota bacterium. GTDB lineage: Bacteria > Bacteroidota > Bacteroidia > Chitinophagales > LD1 > Bog-950. The sequence goes on from JAFDYM010000224.1 coordinate 13,273, forward strand.
TATCTGCATACGCACTAGGTCAAGCCCTGTAGTTTCTTCTGTTACAGGGTGCTCTACCTGTAGGCGCGTATTTACTTCAAGAAAATAGAAGTTGCCGTTCGCATCTAATATAAACTCAACCGTGCCTGCGCCTGTGTAGTTGATAGACTTAGCGGCAGCTACGGCAGCATCGCCCATTTGTTCGCGCAGCTCATTGCTTAACGATGGAGAAGGACTTTCCTCAATCACCTTTTGGTAGCGTCTTTGCAGCGAGCATTCCCTTTCAAAAAAGTGTGTATGGTTACCATGTGTATCGCCGAATATTTGAAACTCGATATGCTTGGCAGTAGGGAAGTATTTTTCTATCAACAAGCTACCATCGCCAAAGCTTTTTTCCGCTTCGCGCGAAGCACCTTCTATAGCAGCTTCTAGTTCTTCAATCTTGTTTACAATGCGCATACCCTTGCCGCCACCGCCTGCACTTGCCTTTAGCAATATCGGCAAGCCCACGCGCTCCGCTTCTTTCTTTAAAGTAGCAGTGCTCTGGTCGGCACCATGGTAGCCAGGTACAACAGGCACACCCGCTTTGCTCATTATTTCCTTCGCACCTATCTTACTGCCCATAGCAGTTATAGCTTCCGCACTCGGCCCAATAAATACGATCCCCTCATCAGTGCATCGCTTGCTGAACGATGCATTCTCGCTTAGGAATCCATAGCCCGGGTGTATAGCATCGGCGCCTGTTTGCTTAGCAGCTGCTATAATTTTATCCTGCACCAAATAGCTTTCGCTGGCATGTGTACCGCCAATGCATATTGCCTCATCCGCCTTTTTTACAAACAATGCATCTTTATCTGCATCGCTGTAAACAGCCACGGTGGCTATGCCCATTTGCTTGGCAGTGCGCATTACGCGTATGGCTATTTCGCCACGGTTAGCTATTAATATTTTATTGATTGATTTCATTTTCGGGGATTACACAGATTATATTGATTACACCGATTTCATTTTTTCATTTTATCACATTGCCACATTTGCATTACATACGGAATACCCCAAACCCTTGCGCGCCTTCAAATGCTGTATTGTGTATTATATCTAAACACAGTTTTAAGTAATTACGTGTATCGCGCGGGTCTATTACGCCATCATCCCATAGCTGACCGCTGGCATACCAAGCATTGCTTTGCTTCTCGGCTTCTTTTACCATATAGGCACTTACAGCTTTGCCCTGTTCCTCATCGTAAGCTATGCCGCTTTTCTCTGCTGCTTGTCGCCCTATTATTTGCATTACGCCTGCTAGTTGGTCTGGACCCATTACCGCTATGCGCGAGTTAGGGTACGTAAACAAAAAGCGTGGCTTATACGCCCTGCCGCACATGGCGTAGTTGCCCGCGCCATAGCTGGCACCTGTTATAATGGTAATGGCTGGCACAGTGCTATTGCTTACTGCATTTATCAATTTCGCGCCGTGCTTTATGATGCCTTCTTCTTCATACTTCTTGCCCACCATAAAGCCCGTTATGTTTTGCAGAAACAGCAGCGGGGTGTTATTCTGATTGCATAGCTGTATAAACTGTGCGCCCTTGTTGGCAGCATCGGGTAGCAGCACGCCGTTGTTGGCCAGTATGCCTATGCGGTAGCCGTTGATGCTAGCATAACCCGTAATAAGCGTATTGCCAAATAGCGGTTTAAACTCCGAAAACTCCGAACCATCTACTATACGTGCTATCAGTTCGCGCTGGTCGAACGGTATGCGCACATCGGCAGATACGATGCCAAGAATTTCTTCGGGGTCGTATAGCGGATCTTCTACTTGTTTATGCTTCGCCTCGAAAGGAGTTTTGATATTCTCTAATATTTCGCGTGCTATGCGTATGCCGTCCATTTCATCTTCGGCCATATAGTCGCTTACGCCAGATATAGAACTGTGCATTTTAGCGCCGCCCAAACTCTCTTCATCAGTTACTTCGTTAGTTGCCATTTTTACCAATGGCGGTCCGGCCAAAAATACCTTCGCTTCGTCCTTCACAAATATGGCATAGTCGCTCATGCCAGGTATGTAGGCACCACCTGCAGTACTGCTACCGAACACAATCGATATAGTTGGAATACCTGCCTTGCTGCGCCTTGTTATCTCTCTAAAATTAGTACCACCATAGTTGAATATCTTGGCTTGATCGGGCAGGTTAGCGCCTGCGCTTTCTACTAGATTTATTACAGGCAGTTCGTTCTCTAAAGCTATCTCGCTTATGCGTAGCCCTTTTTGCAAAGTAGCATAGTCGATAGCGCCGCCTTTAATAGTGCCGATGTTGCTGTTCAGCATACATAGCCTGCCGCTTACAAAGCCTATGCCTGTTACTATCGTTCCACCTGCACCGAAGCCGTCCATTCCCCAGCCCGCTATAGGCAGCAGTTCCATAAATGGCGAGTCGATATCCAACAGCATTTCTATGCGCTCGCGCGCTAGCATCTTGCCTTGTTTTTTTGTGCGCTCCAGGTATTTGGCTTCGCCTTGAAACAGGGCCTCCTGCATCTTGGCTTCCAGTTCCTTCACCTTGCCCTGCATCAATTCATAATTGCTGCGGTAGCTCTCGCTCTGGCGGTTTATTTTGGTGTTATATACACTCATACGTAGGGGGTTAAAGTGAACCTACAAAGAAGGTTTAACAAATACAAATGCTTCACAACAGATTGAACAGATAAAGCAGATTAAATACAATTCGGCTTTCAATCTATTTAATCCGATAAATCTGTTGTTATATATGGTCGTGTTAGCGCGAAATAAATTTTGCTCTGCATAGAAATTTAGCTACGTTCACGTATTCAGTAAATTACACCTTACACCCATGACCAGAGAAGAATGGCTACGCCTATCGGCGATACTTGGCGCAGGCGCTATGATACCTAATGAACTTCACGCAGCATTTGCCGATGGCGAAATAAAACGAAGCGATTTTGGCAAAGATTTTCTTTGGGGTACGGCTACAGCAGCTTATCAAATAGAAGGTGCATGGAACGTGGACGGCAAAAGCCCAAGCGTGTGGGACCACATGGCACACAAGCGCCCGGGCAAAATAAAGACCCGCGAGAACGGTGACATAGCTTGCGATTTCTACCATAGATATGAGCAAGATATTGAACTGATGAAGAAGATGGGTATTCCTATTTTCAGGTTCTCGTTGGCATGGACGAGGATACTGCCTGACGGTACCGGCAAGGTAAACCAAGCGGGCATCGACTTCTACAACAAAGTAATAGACAAGTGTATAAAAGAAGGCGTAGAGCCTTGGATAACCTGCTACCATTGGGACCTACCGCAGACCCTAGAAGACAAAGGCGGCTGGAGCAACCGCGATAGTATACAATGGTTTGAAGAATTTGTAGATGTATCTACCAAAGCATTTGGCGATAGGGTGAAGAACTGGATGGTATTTAACGAGCCGATGGCATTTACCATGTTGGGCTATATGTTAGGCTGGCATGCACCGGGCAAGGTTAACTTCAAGAAGTTTTATAAATCTGTACACCACGTAACCATGAGCCACGGCGCGGGTGGCAGGGTAATACGCAAAAACGTGAAGAACGCCAACGTGGGCACTACCTTCTCGTGCAGCTCGGTAGAAACATTGAAGCACAACAAGGCAAACGATAAGGCCGTAACACGTGCTGATGTAATGATCAACCGTTTGTTTGTAGAGCCGATATTAGGTATGGGTTACCCTGTAAAAGATTTGCCAGCGTTGAAGCACGTCATCAAACACATGCAGCCTGGTGATGAAGAGAAAATGAAATTCGACTTCGACTTTATAGGCGTGCAGAACTACACACGTATAGTGGTAAAGAGTTTGTTGTTAGTGCCTATGATAGGTGCCATAAACGTTGCACCGAAGAAGTTGGGACATGATATTACAGAGATGAATTGGGAAGTGTACCCAGAGGGCATCTACAAGGTGATAAAGAAATTTGCAGCATACCCGAACATACCTAAGCTGATTGTAACCGAGAACGGGGCAGCGTTTAAAGACGAACTGGTGAACGGTGAGATAAACGATACCAAGCGCGTACAATTTTTAAAAGATTACCTGGGCCAAGTGCTGAAGGCGAAGAAAGAAGGTGTAAACCTTGGCGGCTACTTTATATGGAGCTTCCTCGACAACTTTGAGTGGGCCGAAGGCTACCGTCCGCGCTTTGGCATAGTAGGCGTTGACTTTGCTACGCAGCAGCGCATCGTAAAAGCTAGTGGAAAATGGTATTCAGAATTTCTTGCAGGCAAGTAATATAATGAGGAAGGCATACGTCTTGTATTACTAGTTTACCATTCTTACATATCGGTCTTAAATGGCCATGCTATCATTATCGAAAATTTCTGAAGGACTGTGCTTTAATACGAAATAGTTAAATTTCATTACAAAGCATATTTTTAATCAGATACACTAAAAATATTAGCAAGTCGCGCATATATTAGCATCTTAAATCATCACTTTAAACCATGCGCAACCTTTTAATAATCGTACTACTACTTCAGTCGTTCGCAAGCGTATCGCAAATAAGCATGCGCCAATTACCAGGTTCAGAACCGACTAGCACAAAACCCGTTGGCTACGATAGCGTACTTGCAGTAGTAGAAAATGTTAACCCTCAAAAGTATGTAGGGCAAGAAATATACTTTCTGCCTAAGCAACTAAGTGGCGAGCCTACTGGGGCTGCTGGCTATAAAAACATATTTTCTGAGTTACCTAAACCTGGCTACCCTCCACAAACTGAAGAAAACACGTATAAATTAGTTTTAGATGAAAATGAGGTAAAAACAAATTATACTGCTGTAGCAGGTAAATACTTTAAAGTACTAGAGGTAATTGACAAGTCGAACCTGTATAAAACCCAAGGAGGCGGCATTTTCCTTAAGTTAGAAAGCAAAGAAAACAAGGATATATTCTATTTACAAGCAAAAGATTACGATGACCGTAGTCAATGGCCATACTGCGAATATATAATAGCTGGCGCATTTGCTAAACTGCAACAACTATTCCTAAACAATACCATTTATGTAAAAGCCGACAACATACCTGCTAAAAAAGACCTTAACAAGAATGAATGGGTTAAGCTAGAGGTAGGCGATAAATGGCTATGTACCGATGTAACACTTACCCCAGATGGAGCACCATCTAGATATCTGCCCACTTTGTTTCTTAAGAACGACCGTGGCAACGAGATAGCATACAAGCTAGATGCTACAATAAACATAGCTGCATTAAAAAATCGATTCTTAACCCAAGAGGAAAAAGATGTATTGGAACGTCAAAAAGCAACCAACGACAGCATTAACGCCATAAAAGACAAAGAGCTTGCGGCCCGAACCGCTAAACGCCTAGCAGAAGATAAGGCTGCGTACATTAAGCAGTATGGAGAGAAGAACGGCACCTTAATAGCAAATGGACAAGTGGCAATAGGTATGAATAAAGAAATGTGTGTGGCTGCTTGGGGCCGACCAACTACTGTTAACACCACTACTACTGCCAATGGCACGCGCGACCAATACGTATACCGAGATACAAATTCGTATCTATACTTCGAGAACGGTAAACTAGTTACCATACAAAAATAACATGCAGCACAAATTCGCTACTACAAATGGAATACAATTACACTACGTAGAAGAAGGCAGTGGCGAGCTTGTGATATTACTGCATGGCTTTCCCGAATACTGGTATAGCTGGCGCAACCAAATACCTGTGCTAAGCAAAACACACCGTGTAGTAGCGGTAGATATGCGCGGCTTTAACCTTAGCGATAAGCCGCAAGATATAGCAGCCTATAGCATGGATAAGCTAGCCAAGGACATAGCTGACCTTATACCTGCGCTTGGCGAAGAAAAAGCGATATTAATAGGCCACGACTGGGGTGCAGGTGTAGCTTGGGCTACAGCCATATTATACCCTGAGCGCATCAATAAACTAGGCATCATCAACGTGCCACACCCTTATGAGATGCAGAAGGCATTGAAGGGCGGCAACATCAGTCAGCTACTAAAAAGCTACTATATATTTCTATTCCAAATACCGCGCTTGCCAGAGTATCTGTTGGGTAAAGATTTGAAGGGCTTCTTTAAGAAGACTTTCAAAAGTATGAGTCCACATAAGACAGAAGTGAGCGATGAAGTAGCTGGTCAATACGCTGAGGCATATAGCCAACCCGGCGCATTAACAGGTGCACTGAACTACTACCGCGCCATGCTACGCTACCGCAAGGCACTGCCAAA
>JAFDYM010000225.1 GCA_018267435.1 Bacteroidota bacterium
ATATTGATGTTCGACGGTACTAGTTGGGTATTCCGCGATTCTACCATTGGTAACGATTGGCACGTACTAGGAAACAATAACATAGTTGACGGCACGCATTTTCTAGGTACTACTAACAGCGTACCACTCAGCTTTAGGGTAAATAACCAACGCAGTGGGCGTATAGGTATTGCCAATGCCGAAACGCATTTCGGTTATAGGGCAGGTATGTTCGGCACGGGTACCAACAATACCCTTATAGGTTACGAAGCAGGCAGCAATGCCACTACGGCAAGCAATAATACTGCCTTAGGTTCTGGTACTTTGCGCAATGCATCGTCGGGTACTAATAACACAGCGCTGGGTTATAATGCCTTAAATGGATTAACTACAGGATTTTCCAATATAGGTATAGGCACAAATGCATTACAATCTGGGCAAAATATAACTACTACAATAGCTATAGGTAACAATGCGCTAAACCAATACAGCTCCAGCAATGCCATAGCTATTGGGCATGGCGCACTGATGATAAACACTTCCGGGCAGAATATAGCTATCGGGAATCAGAGTATGTATAGTACAACAACTGGTTCGGTAAACACTGCCCTAGGCTATTTTACGCTAGTTGATAATACTACTGGTAGTGATAACATTGCTATTGGTTGGTCGGTAATGCAAGAAAATACTGTTGGTAATAGTAACACGGCGATAGGTGGAGGCTCTTTATTGAAAAACACATCGGGCAATGAAAATACAACGATAGGTGGAATGAGTATGCATGAGAATACGACAGGTAGCTACAATACTGGTATGGGTTATTTTGCATTGGGAGAATTGAACTCTGGTCAATACAATAGTGGCTTAGGTTATAGGGTAATGAATGCATCTAACGGCTTTAATCCATTGTTGGGCCGATACAATAGTGCAGTAGGTACCGAGACTATGGGTAATATAGCAGTAGGTAATGCCAATAGCGCCTTAGGCTACAGGGCTATGTTTAACACTGGCGATGGTAACAACAACGTAGCCATAGGCAATATGGCAATGTACAGCAATATAAGCGGCGATGGCATGGTAGCCATAGGCGATAGCGCCATGTACAATGCGCATGAAAACAATACAATAGCCATAGGTAGTAGCGCAGGGCTTAACAACCGTGGCAGCCGTACCATAGCTATAGGCGAACGTGCACTATACAGCAATACCCAAATGGTAAATAACGATGTGCTGGCTATAGGTAGCTATGCTTTGTACAGCAATAATGCAGCCAAAAACACAGCCATTGGCAACTATGCATTGTATAGCAATACTACCGCCACGCCCAATACAGCTATTGGCTATTATAGCTTGAACAAGAATGTTATTGGCAACAACAATACGGCGGTGGGTAACGAGGCCCTTGAAAATAATACTGCCTCTAATAATACCGCTATAGGCCACAAAGCCCTTGAGGCTAACACTACAGGGGCAGGTAACAATACGGTAGGTTCCCGTGCATTGCTTGCCAATACTACAGGTAGAAATAACAATGCTATAGGTGAAGCGGCGTTGGCAAGCAATACTATAGGTAACGACAACATAGCTATAGGCGATAGTGCATTGGTAAAAAACACTACGGGCGAAAAGAATATCGCTATTGGCCGAATAGCATCGTTCACAAATATTGGCGGAAATGGCAATGTGGCTGTTGGCGATAGTGCCTTGGCTAGGAATACCGTAAGCGAGAATATTGCCATAGGTACCAGTGCCGCCGCTAACAATAGTACCGCTAATAGAGTAGTAGCTGTAGGCACGCGGGCCTTGTATAACAATACCTATAATAATGTAATAGCAATAGGCGAAAACGCTATGTATAGAAGTACACCTCAGAGCATAGCCATAGGCCATAACTCGCAATACTACCATGTTGCCATTGTTCCGTTAAATGGCAAGAATATATCCATAGGCGATAGCTCACTTTTTTTTGTGCATGCAGGTAGAAATATAGCGATAGGGGTTTCTTCCATGAAAGGAACTGCTATATCGGGAACCTTTGATAATATAGCTTTGGGGCATAGCAGCATGGAGGAGGTTGTTGGTGAACGTAGGTCAATAGCCATCGGTTTTCAAACATTAAAGAAAAACACCTGGTCGCAGGAAAATGTAGCCATAGGCCACAATGCCGGTTCCGATGCTATGACAACTCAATCAACTAATTATAACGTGTACATTGGTGCTTACGCGGGTAGATATTCAACTGCATCTTACAATGTTGGTATAGGCCATAATGCCTTACGCGGTGTAACGGGTCAACCCAGTGGTGCTAACGTAGCGGTGGGTGCAAACTCAATGCGGGATATTACCGAGGGTGTAAATAACACAGCAGTTGGCGACCATTCAATGCTAAACGTTACATCGGGTATGCTGAACACTGCGGTGGGCTCGCACGCACTGGGCTCCAATACTACGGGCCATGGAAATATTACTATGGGCTGGGGCAGCTTAGCTACCAGTACAAACGCCGATTATAACGTTGCCTTAGGCTATGAAGCTATGTGGAGCTACACAGGTATAGGTACCAATACAATTATAGGTAATCAGGCTATGCTGTATACCGTTTCAGGTACAGGCAACGTGGCTGTAGGTTCAGCTACGCTAAGGGCATTGGCAACAGGCGATAATAATACAACCATAGGCGATAGTGCAGATGTTACTAACCCCAACGCACAGAACGCTGGTGCATTCGGCTATCAGGCAATAGTAAATGCCGACAACAAAATACGCTTGGGCAATGCTGCGGTAGCATCGGTAGAAACGCAATTAGCATTTAATACGGTAAGCGACCAGCGCTTTAAATACAATGTACAGCATAATGTGGTAGGTCTTGATTTCATTATGAAGTTAAAGCCTGTAACCTATAACTTCGATAATACAAAGTATTTGCAACACATAGGTAAGCCGAGTACCGTGCAGGTAAATAATAGCGACATACAAACAGGCTTTTTGGCGCAGCAGGTAGAGCAGGCCGCCAAGGAAACGGGCTTCGACTTTAACGGTGTGTACAAGCCACAGAACGAAAAGGACAACTACGCGCTTGACTATAGCAAGTTTACCGTGCCGCTAGTAAAGGCCATACAGGAGCAGCAAGCCGTAATAAACCAATTGCAGCAGCGCATAACAGATTTGGAAAAGAAATTACAAGGGAAGTAAAACCCTGTTCCCTCCCAAAACAAAAAAGACAACCAGATTAACTCTAGTTGCCTTTTTAAAGCTTTATATCTTAGCTGATATTACCACCTGTCGTTGTTACCACCACGGTTACCGCCGCCGTAGCCACCGCCACGGTTGCCGCCACCAAAGCTACGACGTTCGCCGCCGCCGCCTTCTTTTCTTTCTTGGGCTTGGTTTACCACTATATCGCGGCCACCTACTTGAGAGCCGTTCAAAGCTGAAATTGCAGCCTGTGCTTGTTCATCGTTTGGCATTTCAACAAAACCGAAGCCTTTGCTGCTGCCTGTCATTTTATCAGTGATGATTTTCACTGAGCTAGCTTCTCCAAACCTTTCAAATTCCTTGCTTAGCTCAGCTTCTTGCAAACGAAAAGGTAAGCTACCTACAAAAATGTTCATGTTACTTTTTTAAGAGTTGTTTATTATTTCCAACGAAGATAAACTAATTTATTTATTAACAGCATAATCTTTTCAAGGTATTTAATCATGCGCATCAAAATGGTGCAAACCCGCGTTATTACTATGTTTGTGGCACCAAAACACACGTATGCGTAAAATAATATTGAGCGCCCTGGCACTTAGCCTGTTGGCATTTTCGGCCTGTAAAAAAGATAAAGACCCTACCGACAACCCCGACACAGGGCCTAAGCTTAGGTTTAAGTTTGTGCTAGATAGTACCTTGGCAAGGTTAGATAACCTAGGCAACCCCGAGCCTATTGAAAGCGGCCATGCTGCACAAACCCCACAGTTTAACCTAATAGGCGCACATTATATTGAGCTAGCACCTACCATGTACACCGCACTGGGTACAGGCACCGTACTATATGTAGGCGAGGAAACAACAGCAGGGGGTAGCAAGGCGCTAAACTTTGAAAAGGAAAAACTGGTGGGCGACAACCAAGAGTTTTTCAGCATGCCTATAAAGGATGTAACGCCAGGCAGCTACGAGTGGCTGCGCGTATCATTAGCTTACCAAAACTTTAATATAAAGTACCGCTATAACGGTGTGGTGTACACCGGCACCTTGGCATCGTTTATAGGCTACAACACCTATATAAAAGACTATAAGATAAAGAACAAAACCGTAAGCGTAAACGCCAACAAACTGCAAGGCTATTGGGGTTTCGAAGAAAGCACCACGGGCTTTACACTTACAGGCCAAGTGCCATCGGGCGCTATAACGGTGCCAAATCCGCTATTTGCCACGGCACCTATACCTAGCGGTTCGTGCGTGGTAACGGGCTCCTTCCCTACTGCATTTACCGTTACAGGTAACGAAACGGAAGACGTAACGGTGGTAGTGCGCGTATCGATAAACAAAAGCTTTGAGTGGATAGACAATGGCAACGACGGCTACTATGATACCAGCGGCAGCCCAGATGTGGTAACCGATATGGGCGTAAGGGGTATATATCCTATTATAGAATAGCCCCCCATATACTACTAAACCTATAACTAGGGTAAAAAAACACGGGAACAGATTTTTAGCCCATACTTTTACCGATATATTACATACAGCGTACCAATTCGGTGCGCTGTTTTTGTTACATTTCGGTAACAATTACGTACACTTAATTATTTATCGTTACCCCAGAACTATGTAAGCTGAATGCCCTACACACTACGCGCCCGCTTGCTTGCCCTACTTGCATTGGCCTTGTGCCTATGTGGCAACCTGCGCGCCCAAGTGGGTTACGACGATGAAATGTGCCTGGATAAAACCCAAAAACAGCTGAACGCCGAAATACGCAACCGCAAAATAGTAACCGGCCTAAACAAGACGCTGATATACCTAAGCTACCTAAGCTATAGCGACCGCACGGTGGACCGTGTGGTAACAGGCAAAGACGGGTTTGTACCCTACGAAGGGCGTCTAATACGAAACATAGAAGTAAAAATACTAGCCCCGTACGGCGTAAGCATAGAAGAGCCCGAAAACGAGAACCCTACCAAGCTACAGAAATTTGCCAATAGCATACAGGTACACACTAAAGAATGGGTAGTGCGCAACGACCTACTGTTTAAGCAAGGCGAAAAGGTGGTACCCTTAACCTTTGCCGATACCGAGCGCAACCTATGGGCACGCGGTACATTTAAAGATCTTAAGATTTTTATAGCACCTGTAGAGTGTAGCGATGAGCTGGTAGATGTAATAGTAATGGTGCAGGAGCGCGGCAGTTGGAATGCCGCTACCAGCTTAGCTTACGATAAAGTATCGATAGGCTTGCAGTTTAAAAACTTTATGGGTTTGCCGCACTCGCTAAACAATTATGTAGCCTTCAACTATAGAAAAGACAACTTTTACACCGTATACGGCGATTATACTTACGAGAACATAAAGAAATCGCAGATAGACTATACGGCTGAATATTCATATAGCAAATTGGCGCAAAGCGGCAGCATGGGTTTTAACCGCGACTTCTTTTCGGCAAATACCAAATGGGCTGGGCATATAAAAGGCGGAGTGGATAGAACGCTAGAAGCTACACCTAACACATTAGGACAGTCCATACCTACCAATACCTTTACCAATTGGCAAGATGTGTGGTTGGCTACTGCATTTAAGTTTCCGGGCAAGTTTGGCAAGCGCTACCCTAACCAGCGCCTTATACTATCGGGCAGGGCATACCGCAACCAGTATATATGGCGCCCATACACGCGCAGCCCCGATGGCTCGCAAGTGTTTTTGGATAACACGTATTTTTTAGGCAGTATAGGCTTTGCCAATTGGGACTACTATGTTGACCACTCGGTGTACTACCTAGGAGAGGCCGAGTACTTTACCAAAGGCCTAAGCGGTGCACTAATAGGGGGCTTTGACTATGACGAGGAACTACAGATACGCTTTTATAATGGGGTAAAGTTGAGCTATGGCACCTATCTAGGCAAGGCTGGCTATTGGAATGTAAAT
>JAFDYM010000226.1 GCA_018267435.1 Bacteroidota bacterium
GAAAAGCACGAACCGATACTTATCAGCTTATCGGCATGCGTAATGGTGAAGGGCGGTTTATCGGGCGTAACTATGGTGCGGAAGCTGTTCATTGGGCGCAAAGAAAAGGCTTTTATAGATAATTGAGATAATTGAGATAATTGAGATAATTGAGATAATTGAGATAATTGAGATAATTGAGATTTCTTAGTTTTAGATAAACAAACCAAACCCATGCGCTACCTATATATCCTTAGCCTAACCGATAAATACCAAAACCCTGCTAACTGGACTGATGAAACCAATGCCACCGTAGGCGCGCATTGGAATTATTTGGTTGACCTGCATAGCAAGGACATAGTAGAAGTAGTAGGCAGAACCAACTATGAGCCGGGTAACCCAGGCTTGATGGGTTTAAGTGTTTTTAAGGCTGATAGCTTGCAAGAAGCAGAGGTTATAATGAATAACGACCCCTGTATTGTAAACGGCGTAATGACCGCACAACTGCACCCCTTCAATCTATTTATGGTGCCTGGTGCCATGGTGCAGAATTAAGATAAATTGACATAGCTGTGCGCAAGCTTGGCGGCCTATGTCCCTATTTCTTGTTATTGTTGCAACTAGTAAACCAAAAAAGTATTAATGCTACTACTGCGCTGTTACCCTAAAGTAACCGATTGGATATACGAAGTATCGGGCCAAGCCCACGGTGCCGACTTCCGCTTTCTACCTATATATAGCTATGGCTTTTGGGTGGCGGCTGGTTTTTTTGCTGCTGCCGTAGTAGCAGTATGGGAAATGCGCCGCCGCGAAAAGCTGGGTCTTATGGCTGGCGAAGACAAAGAGATTATCATTGGCGAGCCTTTCAACCAAATAGAGTTTGCTTTACATGCATTTGGTGGCTTTGCAGTGTTCTATAAGCTAGTGGGTATATTTTTTGTTGATTTGGAGAAGCTGCGTACACATGCAATAAGCTTTAACGATTATATATTTTCAACTAGCCATGGTAGTATTATAGGTGGCTTGATAGGCGCTGTGTTAATGGGCGCATTTTATTACTACACCAACAAAAAACAACAACTACCTACCCCGCAAAAGAAAACGATCAAGGTATACCCAAGCGATAATATAGGCGACCTAGTAGTAATAGCTGCCGTACTAGGTATACTAGGGGCAGTGTTGTTCAACTTTTTCGAAACCGAAGGCGGCATAGAACGCTTTAAGCAAGACCCTATCGGCTTTCTTACCAGTGGGCTTTCGGTATTTGGCGGCTTGATATGTGCAGGTATAGGCTTTGGTGTATATGCTTATAAAAAGAAGATACACATCGGCCATTTGTTCGATAGCGTGGCACCGGGTTATATTCTTGCCAATGGTATAGGCCGCTTGGGTTGCCACACTGCTGGCGATGGCGACTGGGGCAAAATGGTTACTTATACCAAGCCCGATTGGTTTCCGCAATTTATGTGGGGCGAGCGCTATGCACATAACATTATAAACGAAGGTGTGCCTATACCAGGCTGTATAGAAGAGCATTGCAACGTACTGCCTTTCGATGTGTACCCTACGCCTATCTACGAGTTTTTGATGTGTACACTAATATGCATCATCTTACTTTCTATCCGCAAAAAAGTAACCTATATGCCGGGTATGATATTTACCATCTTTCTTATATTGATAGGTATACAGCGTTTCTCTATTGAGCAATGGCGCGCTATGTCGGATCGTAACCCTATAATGTTGTTTGGTGCAGCATTTAAGCAGAGTGAGGTAATTTCTATGGTAATGTTTGCAGCAGGTATAGTAGGTACTGCTTACCTTTATAACTATTACAAAAAGAAAGCAAATCCCTTAGCCTAATGGAAACCACCACTGCCCAAAAGCCTTTACCTCCTTTTCCTAAAGAGAAACACTGGCTGTTCGGCAGTGCATATCTGCTTAAAGGCCGTAGCCTTGAAGTAATAAAAATGCTATCGGCCAAGTATGGCGATATAGTTAGCCTTACCTTCCCTATGAACAAGGTAGCTTTGGTTACAAACCCGCAATATGCCAAGTATGTATTGCTAGATAACAACAAGAACTACCGCAAAAGCCTTGCCTACGATGTATTGAAAGCAGTACTTGGCAATGGTTTACTTACCAGCGAGGGCGACTTTTGGAAAAAGCAGCGCCGCTTGATACAACCCGCCTTCCATAAGCGTAAGCTAGAGGAACTTACAGGTATGATGGTAGAGCAAGCACAACATTGGGTAGATAAATTCGACCAGCATGCCGACACTGGCAAGGCTACCGACCTAGCACCCGAGTTAACGGCACTTACCTTAAACGTAATTTCGAAAGCTATATTCAGCAATGGGGTAGAAGAGAAGGCCGAGATGGTAGGCGAACAGATAAGCCTGCTGAACCAATACGCCATTGATAAAGTAAACGACCCATTCCGTTTGCCAGCCTTTATACCTACGCCCTTCAATATAAAAGAGCGCCGCTCAATGAAACAGTTGAACGACGTAATAGAAGATATAATAAGCACCCGCCGCAAAGAGGAGAGCAAGGATGACTTGCTAAGCATGCTGATAGATATGCGCGACGAGGATACTGGCGAGGCTATGGATAACAAGCAACTGCGCGATGAGGTAATGACCATATTTATAGCAGGCAACGAAACATCGAGCAATGCACTGGCATGGATGCTATACCTACTAAGCCAAAACCCCGAGGCAGAGGCTAAGATGGTAGCTGAGATAGATGCGAAGCTAGATGCAGGGGTGGAGCTTACATATAATAACGTACTCGAGTTTCAGTACGTACGCCAAGTAATAGATGAAAGCCTACGTATATACCCACCGGCATGGAGTGTGGGCAGGCGCAACTACGAGGAGGATGAGATAGGCGGCTACCGCATACAGAAGAATACGAACGTGTTGATACCTATCATGTACTTCCACACCAGCGAAAAATTTTGGGATGAACCAGCTAAGTTTAAACCCGAGCGCTTTGCGCCCGAGCTAAGGAACAAGATAGATAGGTTTGTGTACTTCCCATTTGGTGGTGGGCCGCGCTTTTGTATAGGCAATAACTTTGCCTTGCTCGAAATGCAGATCATACTTATTCTATTCTATCGAAATTTCCGTTTTAGGTTGAAAGAGGGTTTTGTACCCGAAGCCGAACCGCTAATAACATTGCGCCCCAAAACGGGCATGTGGATGGAGATAGAGCGCCGAAAATGAATGAATTGTTAGCTAAAGGTGAGTATATAAGTACGTATGACAAAAAAATATTCCCATTCCTGAAAATTTTCTTTGTCGATTAAAAACCTTTCGTAGATTTGGAGCAGATTCACTAATAAACCCTGACATTATGCGTCTTTTTACCCGTTTTATTAAAGGTACACTTGCAGCTACTGCTGTATTCGCAGCTACTCAATTGCAAGCGCAAGACCCGCATTTCTCTCAATACTATACCCATGCATCTTCTTTGAACCCGGCATTGGTTGGTAACTACGATGGTAGCTACCGTGTAGCTGCGCAATACCGCAGCCAATGGGAGAGTGCCCTAGGCAAAGATGGCTACCGTACAATAGGTGCCGATGTAGATTTCTGTATGCTTGAAGGTTACCTACGTAGCGATAAATTAGCTATTGGCGTTGGCTTTTTCAACGACCGTTCAGGTGCAGCTGGTCTATCTTATTTAAATGCTAGCTTAAGCATAGCTTACCACAAAGGTTTTGGTAAGGATGGCAACCACCGTCTATCGTTGGGTTTGCAAGGCGCCTTCATACAGAAGCGTGTTGAAGACCCATTGTTTGCTGACCAGTTCAACGGCCACAACCAAAGCCCTAGTGTAGCTTCAAATGAAATATTCAAGCGTGGCTTTATAAATGGCGACTTCAACGCAGGTTTGTACTGGAGGAGTAACTTTAAAGATAAGGTACGTTTAGGTGTAGGCTTTGGTGCTTACCACTTAATAACTCCTAAGCAAGGTACTGTTAAGGATACTATTACCCAAGCTTACAACGATGCAGTTCGTCTTGACCGCAAATTTACTGCCGACCTAAACCTTGAGGCATTCCTTACCAAAAGGCGCAATGTGTCATTAACTCCAGAGTTCTTGTTCCTATACCAAGGTGCAGCTATGGAAATGTTGCCAGGTCTATCTGTTAGCTACTACTTCAACACTGGTTTCCGTAACAATAAAA
>JAFDYM010000227.1 GCA_018267435.1 Bacteroidota bacterium
AACGTATGTACGCGCTCATGCATGTTTTGTAGTGTAGAAACAGGCAACCCCGGCAATGTAGATATTACAGAACCATTGCGCGTGGCAGAGTCGGTAAAGCTGATGGGGCTAAAGCATGTGGTAATAACATCGGTAGATAGGGACGACTTAATAGATGGCGGCAGCAAAATATGGGCAGCTACCATACGTGCCATACGTAAGCATAACCCTGGCGTAACCATGGAAACGCTTATACCCGACTTTAAGGGAGAATGGCAAAACCTACAGCAAGTTATAGATGTAAAACCTGAAGTGGTATCGCATAACCTGGAAACCGTAAAGCGCTTAACGCGCGAGGTACGTATACAAGCTAAATATGAACGCAGCCTAGAAGTGCTTTTGCGCTTAAAAGAAGGCGGTATAGAGCGCACTAAGAGCGGTATAATGCTCGGCCTTGGCGAAACTGAGGAGGAGCTTTTTGAAGCTATGGACGACCTACGCGCCAGCAAGGTAGATATACTTACCCTAGGCCAATACCTACAACCTACCAAGAAGCACTTGGCGGTGGCTAAATACGTAAGCCCCGATGAGTTTGCTCGCTATAAAGAAGTGGCGCTTGGTAAGGGTTTCCGCTACGTAGAAAGCGGACCTATGGTGCGCAGCAGCTACCATGCCGAAAAGCACATGATTTAAGACGAGTTGCTTTCTAGTTTTCAATTACTTACTTTGCCACAAAATTTAATGTATGAGGATATTTGCCAGTTTACTATTGGTAATGTTTGTGGCAGCTGTACATGCACAAGGTGTGGCACACTGTACTATTTATAACGAAGAGGGCATACGCTTTACCGTGTACCTGAACGGCGAGAAGATGAACGACACGCCGCTCGACCGTGTGCGCATGATAAACCTTACGCAGAACTATTACAAGATAAAGGTAGAGTTCGATGGTGATTCTATTCCACCTATCGAGCGCAAAATATTTCAGCTAACGAATGCCGATGGCGTAAAGGTGGATGCCATACATATACTAAAGCGCAACAAGAAGGGCGAGTGGGGCCTGCATTGGAAATCGCAGAGCGTGGCACCTAGATACATAGAGGACAAGCCAACCGTAGTGGTGGTAAACAATGGCGTGCAGCAAACCACAACTACAACCACTACTACCGAACCTGATGGGAACCGTATAAGCTTCGGCGTGCCAGGCGGTCATGTAAGTATAAACACAGGCGGCAGCGGCGCTAGCACCACGCGCGAAACTACCACAACCACTACAGCAGCGGCGCCGGCGGCAGGCACAGCACCATGCACGGGCAACATACTTACGCAGAACGAATTTGCCGATGCCTTGAAAAGCATAAATGCACGTAGTACCGAAGATGGCAAGCTATCATCGGCTAAACAGGTGTTAAGCGCCAACTGTGTTAACGTAGAGATGGTGCGCAGCGTGATGAAGCTGTTTACTACCGATGATAAGAAACTAGAAGTGGCAAAATATGCCTATGCCAATACGGTAGATAAGGGCAGCTACTACAAGCTGAATGGCGAGTTTGCCAATGAGAGCAGTATAGATGCTTTGAATAGTGCTATATTGAAGTAGGTAGGGCTTAACTTAGTTAATCATTAATTGCAACCAACAGGTAGCGGCAACTAATCTATCTTCCACATGTCGCCCCATAGCCTGTTTCCGCCGTCTACGTACAGGGTTTCGCCTGTTACAAAGCTGGCGTAAGGGCTAGCTAGGAATAGTGTAGGGTAGGCTACCTCTTCAATAGTGCCCATGCGCTTGGTAGGTATGCTATCGGTTATATTTTTCAAAAACTCAGGTGGGTATTGGTCAAGACCAGTGCTTTTAATTATCCCTGGGGCTATGGCGTTGATGCGGATGTTATACTTAGCCCACTCTACTGCCAAAGTCTTGGTAAGGTTATCTACCCCTGCACGTGCTGCACCAGTGTGCGCCATACCCGGAAAGCCGCGCTGCATATTTGCTATAATGTTCACTATTGTGCCACCGTTGTTAGGAATAAAGAAGTGCTTAGCCATAGCCTGTGTTACATAGAATGTACCGTTCAGGTTATTATTTATAACCGAGTTCCAGCCATTGGTAGATATAGCCTCGGCAGGCGATGGAAACTGCCCACCCGCATTATTGATGAGTATATCCAGCTTGCCGCTTTCAGCCTTTATTTGCTGTGCTACAGCTTCAACCTGTTCAGGTTGGCGTATATCCAGTACCGCACCTTTGCAGTTGCCGTATTGGCTTAACTCGGCTACCGCTTTTTCTATACGCTCCGCTTTGCGGCTAGCTATATATACGGTAGCACCGTGCTGCAAAAACTGTATGGCTATAGCTTGGCCTATGCCACTGCCGCCACCTGTTACTAGTACTACTTTATTGCTAAATGTTTGATTGTTGAACATGGCTAGGTTTTAATAAAAAAGGCACTCTATCTTTATGATGAAGTGCCTTGTAAGTTATGGTTAATGCAATTACTTTTTCTGTGCAGGTGTAGCTAGTTCATAGCCAGCAGGTACTTTAAAGGTATCTTCGCTAAGATTCTGCTTGCTAGCCGATACTGAGGTAGCCGATACTAGTACATTACCCGAAAGGTCTTTAGTAGTTATTTCTAAAGGTACACCCTTTATGCTCGCTTCGTTTAAGCCTAGCAGTGCAAAATCATTGCGAAAGTACTTGTAAAATTCGTAGAAGCTAGCTTGAAAATCTTTGGTAACCCACATCTCTGTTTCGCTATCGGCAGCAAATACTTTTACCTTTTCGCATACCAAGCCCGATACTGTTTTTGTTTCGCCAGTGCTAACTACTTTTACGCGGCTAGCCTTTGCAGTAGCATTGGCTTCTATACTGCTTAACGGCACGCTGTAATAAGTTTGTTTTTGCCCAGCGGGCACTGCGCCATCTGTATATGTAAGTATAGCACCGCTAGCTGCATCGGGTATAAAATAGGTGGTAGTGCTCATATTCTTATCGGCATACTCCATCTTCATTTTACACTTGCCTTCGGCTACATACCAAGTTACAGTAATGTTGGCACCTGCATTTGCTGTGCTGGTATATTTTTGCGTAAAAACTATACCATCTATAGCCCATGCCTGCATGGCTATAAAAAGAGCTACTATTATCAAAGCT
Source organism: Bacteroidota bacterium (assembly GCA_018267435.1). Classification (GTDB taxonomy): domain Bacteria; phylum Bacteroidota; class Bacteroidia; order Chitinophagales; family LD1; genus Bog-950. Next base: position 3,131 of record JAFDYM010000227.1, read on the forward strand.
ATATTTTTCATTTCCTGTTATCTTAATGCTTGTACTATAAAAAAAATTAGAATGCAGAAACCACGCCTTTGTACTGCGATGAGCTGTAAGTACCATCGGCTATGCCTGTAAGTGGGTTGCCATTGCGCTTAATAGCTTTGCCTGGTAAGCCGCTGCTAGGGCCATAGAAAGGCAAGAAACCGCCCGGTATAGGAATAGGTATACAAATATTGCCAAGGAAAGGTATGCTTACACACACGTCTATATCTACATCAATATAGCCTTGTGTGCCTTGTTGGCCAAAACCGCCACCATCGCCACCATAACCATTCGGTGTTATGTTTACCGATGCTACGCTAATAGGAATAGATATAGGGTAAGTGGCATTAGGGCCTAAGCCTGGTGTAGATGTAACACAACAGGTAGCATTGCCACCGTTTTGGAATACACCCAAGGTAACACCGTTAGGGTTGGTAACACCGCCTTGGCCTAACTCTGAGCCACCGCCACCACACAAACCAAAGCCTATTACTATTGAACCTATAAGTGGTATACTAGGTGTACCTATAGCAAAACCTACCGAGCCACCACCTGAACCACCGCCGTATATTGCGCCATTGTTATTAAGTATAGTACGGGTGGTAAGGTGCATGGCATCGCCGCCGGCATCGCCTGCATTACCGCCTGCTATAAGCAAGCCACCGTTAAAGTTGAAAGCGCCACCATCGCCACCACGGCCAAGTATATCACCATCGTTATTGATACATACCAGCGAGTTGGCTGCCAAATTGCCTACCGTAAATGCAGGTGCTGTACTTACGTTGCTACGTACTGTTACTGAACCGTTAATGTTTAACAAAGCAAACTGCGAGCTGCCTGCAGGTAAGCCTGTAGCTTGCTGCATGTTATAGTTGCTTACATCGGCAGGTATGGTAAACTGTACGGGTGGGCGTATATATACGTTATAAGTAAGGAAATGAATGGCGTTATCGCAAAAAGCTTGGATAATAATAGGGTAGTTGCCACCTACTGGCGAGCACATGTCGGCCTTTACTACTATATCCAAAGTACCTGAAGAATCGATAGTAGTGTTACCATTAAAATATACGTTTACACCTTGTGGTAGCGATGCCAAATATATGATGCTAATATCGGCAGTACCATTGGTCTGGTTCACAGTAATAGTAGATGAAACAGAGTCGCCCGTTAAGCGGTCAAGCGTATCGGTAGGGTCGTTTATACTCATGGTAAAATCGCACTCGTAGCAATTTTTCTGCCACACCTTTAGCCAACACTCGCCATTCCAGTATTCTATCACACTGTCCTGTGTATTGTAAATGGTCAAGCCTTTCAAAGGGTTACTTATAGCATCGCGCTGTGGGCTTGTAAGGCGCGAAAGGCCCAAACCTTTGTTGTTCGACTCTAACTGTAGCACTGCGCTACTGTCGGGGTTCAGAATATTGATGCCTACCTGTGCATTGGCCACTTGGGCGAATAACAGCAGAGTAAATGCGTAGATGATTTTCTTCATTGGATACACTAATTGCAGTTCTTCAAAAATACTTTTTCCTACCGTTACTAAAAGCATTAACAGCAATTTTCTTTTTTGAAGAATTAAGCTACATTCATGTTTTGATTGCCGTGCCAATAATGAAGAAACTACTACCCGTTTTAGTATTGTTAAGTACCCTTGCTACCCAAGCCCAAAACGGCTTTTGGAGCAACAATGGTTTGGTATCTATTAAAGATGGAGCATACCTATCGATAATAGGAGATGCCTATAACCAGAACAGCGGGCACTACAATAATACCGATACCATTTTCGTAACGGGTAACTGGCAGCACGATGCAGCTAACCGTTGCTTTGACTCGATAGGTACAGGGTGGGTGTATTTATACGCTGCCGACCAACATATACAGGGTACTAGCGAAACGCACTTCCATAATTTGATATTGCAAAACCAAGGAACGAAGTATGGCGACTTAGATGTGTATGTAGACGGAACGCTAGACCTTACTGACCGTGAAATGTACATGGATGACAATACCGTATGGGTATTGAACCCTTCGTCGGTAAATGGGGTACATCGTACTACAGGTTTTGTAAGTAGCCTGCAAGATGGTGGCCTGCTACGCCGCACTAATAGTACCGATACTTATGTATTTGCTGTAGGTAGCAATGCTGGTGCTACACGGTATAGGCCTATTGAGTTTACGCCAATGGCAGCTAATGAAAACCACTATAAAGCGCGCTTTGCAAATATTGATCCTACATTAGAAGGTTTTGACCGCGATGACAGGTTTCATTTGGTATGCCAAATAAACCCTAACTGGTACCATAGATTGTATCACATTACGGGGTCCGACTCTGCCGATATAAGTATATTATATGACGAAACTGCCGATGGCGTTTGGAACGATATAGCGCATTGGCAGGTAGTACCAGAATGGCAAGGCATTTTCCGCGATGCGAATACGCCAGGTACACCGTTTACCCGCATGAGCAAGTACCGTTGGGATAATTACGATATGTCGCCTTTTGCATTGGCTATTACCTCTAAGTCATTTGCGGTAGCCGGTATCGATACTTTGATTTGGCG
>JAFDYM010000228.1 GCA_018267435.1 Bacteroidota bacterium
CCTAGTACTACCTATGGTTCCAATACCATAGTAAGGGCAAACGGGCAAAGCCTGCTTACGCACCTTGACAGTGGTGTAGGCACTAGCAACCCTTACCCTCCTGCGGCAAGGCCTACTACCTTATCGCAAACGTTTACTGCCAATAGCAATACCATAACTGTAGATTATACATTTAACCCAACAGCCGATCCTAGTGGTACTGCTGCTTGCTACATTGATTACTTTGAGCTGAAATGTAAACGTGCACTAAGCATGAGCGGTAGCAGCATGCCTTTCCGCAGTATAGCATCGGTAGGGGTGGGTAACATAAGCGAGTTTAGGTTGGCTAATGCCAGTGGCAATACCCAAGTGTGGGATATAACCGATATGGCCAACATACAGCGTATGCCAGCCAACTTCAATGGTACGGAGTTATCGTTTACTGCTGCTACGGCTACCATGCGCCAATACATAGCCGTAAACGTATCGAACAGCTTTGGTACACCTACTTATGTGGGCAAAGTGGCTAACCAAAATTTGCACGGTATAGGCCAACCCGATATGGTGATAGTAACGCATGCCGATTTTGAAGGGCCGAGCAACGAGTTGGCTACTTTTCATCGTATCAACAATAACATAACTGTAAGCGTGGTGCGCGTAGAGCAGATATATGAAGAGTTTGCCTGCGGTAAGCCCGATAACGCGGCTATACGCGACTTTGTGCGTATGCTGTACGACCGTGCAGGTAGCGATACTAGCCTACTGCCACAATACCTATTGCTAATGGGCGATGGTAGCTACGATCCTAAAAACCGTATAGCGGGCAATAAGAACTTTGTGCCGGCATATGAAAGTTACGATTCGTATCTTACTACTGAAACTTATGTATCGGATGATTTTTATGCATTGCTAGATGCCAATGAGGGAGGGGATATAACCAATGCCGCCCAAAAAATGGATTTATCGGTAGGTAGAATACCTATTGAAACTGCGCAGGAAGGCTGGGACGTGGTGAACAAGATAAAGAACTACAAGTTTCCTGGTCCTGGGGGCTTAACCTGTACGCAGATAAACAGTAATAATAGCTGGCGCAATGTACTAACCTTTATAGCCGATGACTACGATGATGGCGGTACTATTTTTACAACCTATAGCAATGGCTTGGCCGATACTGCGCGTAACCGATATCCTGACTATAACTACGATAAAATATACCTAGATGCCTACAAGCAGGTAAGTACGGCAGCAGGTGCGCGCTACCCCGATGTGAATACCGCCATACTTAACCGTATAAATAGTGGCAGCCTAATAATAAACTGGGTGGGCCATGGTGGCGAAACCAACCTGGCGCACGAACGTATATTTAACATGGCTGATATAACGCAGCTAACTAATAAGGACCGATTGCCGCTATTCATAACAGCTACTTGCGAGTTTAGCCGCTACGATTTGCCTTACCGCACAGCGGGAGAATGGCTATTGCTGAATGGCAAAGGCGGTGGCATAGCCGTGCTTACTACCGTAAGGTTAGTTTACCAAAGCGGTAACGAAAAAATTAATACGGGTGTGTTTAAATATATACTAGATACTTACAAAGGCCGCTACCCTACCTTGGGCGAGCTAATGATGGAAGCCAAGAATAGCATAAACGATAGCGGATCGAACCTGCGCAAGTTTGCACTGCTTGGCGACCCTGCATTGGCCCTTAACTACCCTATGCACGAGGTAGTAACCACCCAGGTAAACGACGAACCGATAAGCCTGCCGCATGATACGCTAAAGGCCCTATCGAAGATTACAATTAAAGGTGAAATACACGATGCCAACGGCAACCTAATGAATGGCTTTAACGGTGTAGTATACCCTACGGTGTACGATAAAATATCGAACCTGCGTACTTTGGCTAACGATGCCAGCTACGGCAGCCCGGTTAGTTTTACTTTGTATAAAAACCTATTGTTTAAGGGTAAGGCTAGCGTAACCAACGGCTTGTTCAGCTTTACATTTATGGTGCCAAAAGATATTGACTACCAATATGGCAAAGGCCGCATAAGCTACTATGCCGATAATGGCAGTTTTGTAGATGCACACGGCTATACCAATGATATAACAATAGGTGGCGCTGCCGATAGCTTTAATGCCGATGGCAACGGCCCGCAGATGGATATATACATGAACGACGAGAAGTTCGTGTTTGGCGGTACTACTAACGAGCAGCCTATGCTACTAGTAAAACTAGAAGATGAAAGCGGCATAAACACAGCGGGCAACGGTATAGGGCACGACCTGATAGCCATACTTGACAATAACCAGCAAAGCCAAATAGTGCTGAACGACTACTATGAAAGCGAACTAGATAACTACCAAAAGGGCAATGTTAAATACCCTTTCGCCAAGTTGAAGGAGGGAAGCCATACCTTGAAAGTAAAAAGCTGGGATATACAGAATAACAGCAGCGAGGACTATACCGAGTTTATAGTAGCCAGCAGTGCCAAATTGGCGCTAAAGCACGTGTACAATTACCCTAATCCATTTACCACGCGTACGCAGTTTATGTTCGAACATAACCGCCCGTGCGATAATATGGATGTAACGATACAGATATATACCGTATCGGGCAAAATGGTAAAAAGCATACACCAACAGGTAACCTGCGATGGTTTCCGTGTAGATGATATAGTGTGGGACGGCCGAGACGATTATGGCGATGCCATAGGCAAGGGTGTGTACGTTTATAAGCTCAATGTACGCGACAGTGAGGGTAACTCGGCCCACAAATTTGAAAAATTGGTGGTTTTAAGATAGATTTACGCCTAATCAACATAAATTTTTTATCGCAGCATATCTACTTTTAAAAACAATTACTCGAGAAACCTCTTACGGTCATTCAACATCATTTATGAAGAATAAGTTATTTGCGATTGCGGTATTGTGCATGGTAGGCGTACAGGCCATAGGCCAAACTACATATACTAAGAACGGCGAAACCATTAATACGGTAACCACCGCTGTTCCGTTTTTACGAATTAACCCCGATGCCCGCGCAGGCGGTATGGGCGATGTAGGTATAGCCACACCTACCGATGTAAACGGCGTGTTTGCCAACCCATCTAAAATGGCTTTTATTGATAAGGATTATGGCTTTGCAGTATCGTTCAGCCCTTGGCTTAAGCAATTGGTAAACGATATTTACCTAGCTAGTATTACTGGCTACTATAAGGTAAAAGAGAAGCAAACCGTACAAGTAAGTTTAAAGTATTTCAGCCTTGGCAACATAAGCTTTACCGATGACCAAGGTAACTCGCTAGGCGATTTTAAGCCGAACGAATTTAGCTTAGACGCTGGCTACTCGCGCCGCTTGGGCAAAAACTTTGCCCTAGGTGCAAGCATCC
>JAFDYM010000229.1 GCA_018267435.1 Bacteroidota bacterium
AAGCGTATTTTGCCTTGTTGCAATACATAGCTAGCCCTATCGCGCACGCCAGTTTCTGGGCCTGCATAGGCTACCAATTCATAGCCCCAAGCGCTTTGGTAATAGTAGGCCGATTGCTTGGCATTGCCACAATACAACTCTACGTGGTCGGTACCGTTAAGGGGTAGAAAATCTTCTGCCACATTCGGTGCTTTTTTTTCAAGTGTTGATTCCATATTTTTTTTGTTGTCGGTTTATTCGTGGTGTTAAAGTGTTTACGTGTTAAGGTGTTAAAGTTAAAAACGTAACTGCTTATGAAAGTGTTAATGTTAGAAGAAGAATGATAGCATCTTGGTTACGATGCTGGTTCTGCTTTTCAAATATCGGATAAAGCCGTTGTCGAGGCTAATTAGTTTGTTCGCTTTTTCGTTAAGTATTTCAAACTGTTGTTGTGTTATATAGTTCCTATCCAGCAATACGTACGACATACTTCTAACTTCTTGGCCCGATGCTTGAGACATTTCAAGGAACCTGATAAATTCCTTGTTGCTATATCTGCCAAAGCCTTCAGCTATATTGTTCATGGTAGAAAGTGCAGCCCTACGGATTTGAGAACGCGTATCAAAGTCTTTTGCTAAAGCACCTTGCTCGCATAGGTCGTAAACGTAATTTACAAGCTCGCGCGCTGTACGCCAACATTCTAAATCTTCAAACTTCTCAATCTTTGCCATCACTAGGTTTTATACGTTAACACGTTAACACTTTAATACATTAACACAATTTATTCCAACCAACTCTTATAGTACGTCGGCTCTTCAATCTTCAAGGCGTCTTCGGTTATCCAAAGCGGTTTAAAAGTGTCGACCATTACGGCTAATTCCTTAGTCTCGGTTTTGCCTATACTTTTTTCTACTGTGCCTGGGTGAGGACCATGCGGTATGCCAATAGGGTGCAAGGTTATCATACCGCGCTCTACGTGCTTGCGGCTCATAAAGTCGCCATCTACATAGTACAGCACCTCATCGCTATCTACGTTTACGTGGTTGTATGGCGCAGGTATGGCTTGCGGGTGATAGTCGTACATTCTAGGTACAAACGAACAGATAACAAAGTTATGCGCTTCGAAGGTTTGGTGTACGGGAGGTGGTTGATGCACTCGGCCTGTTATAGGCTCGAAGTTATGTATGCTGAAAATGTAAGGATAGTGGTTACCATCCCAACCTATCGCATCGAAAGGATGATAGGCATAATGGTAAGGGTATAGTAAGCCTTGTTTTTTGATATACATCAAGTAGTCGCCCTTCTCATCTATGGTCTGCAGGTTCTCAGGTTCGCGTATGTCGCGCTCGCAGAAAGGGGCATGCTCCAATAACTGACCGTAGTGGTTCAAATAGCGCTTAGGGTACACCACCGGCGTAAACGATTCTACTATGAACAAACGGTTGTTCTCATCGTTAAACTCCATTTGGTAAGCGGTACCGCGCGGCACTACTATGTAGTCGCCATAGCTGAACTTCAACTCTCCAAATACGCTTTTGAATTTGCCGCTGCCTTCGTGTACAAATATTACCTCGTCGGCATCGCTGTTTTTATAAAAGTAGTTCTTTACAGATTTGCGCGGTGCAGCCAGCACAATGTGGCAATCGTTGTTTACCAGCACGGCCTTGCGGCTTTCCAAGTAATCGTCTTTAGGTTGAATTTGGAAGCCCTTGTAGCACCTGTGCTGCATATTTTTATGCGCAGCTATCTTCGGCGATACGTCTATAGGTTCATCTATGCTTAGTACCGCAGTAGGTGGGTAGCAATGGTATATCAATGAATACACATTCGAGAAACCTTCGGTAGACACTAGCTCCTCGGCGTATAGTTTGCCATCTGGCTTTCTAAACTGTGTATGTCGTTTAGGTGGCACTTTGCCCCTTACACAATAGTGTGGCATAATAGCTTGGTTTTAAGTACGGTTATAGTTAAATGAACCTAGCGGGTGCGGCCATAAATTTAGCACTATTTACCCGTATAGGCTTGGTAAAACATCTTAATTAACTGGTAGGGTTATGGTCATAGTGCCGTAGTCTATCAGCATTTTGCATTGCAGCATTACATCCGAGCCTAGTATGCCTTGTATCTTAGGTTTCTTTAAGGCTGCATAAGTCATGTTTACATGGCTAAGGTCAACAGCGGCAATGGTGTAGTTCTTAATCAGCTTCTTTCCTACGGCAAACTCCTTTATCTTACCAAAGTACGACTCAGGCACGCTGCTGTGCAGGCCAGTGGTTTGTTGCTTGATAGTTTTTAGGTTCTGCTTGCCGAAGTGCTTTTCGAAATAGGCTTTGTCAACCACCGACTTCGATGCTCCCGTATCAAGCAAAAAGCGGCAACGTTTGCCATTCAATTTCACATTTAAGAACAAATGGTAACCGCCGCTCATCTCAAATTCAAGCAACGATGCTTTAATAAGGTCGGGTTTTGCTACTGTCTTTTTTGCCATATAGGTATATATAGGGTGTAGGCTGCAATATATAAATTGTTAAACCAAGCAGGCTTGATGTTTATCAATACCGGGTGGAACGCCTTTTTTAACTATAGAATACACCAAAACTTATTTATTATGAAACGTACAGAGAAAGAAGAATTGGCACTGGAACAGGCATTGGAAAATGAAATGAATGCGAAAAATGACAGTAAGCGCCTGGAAATGGAGATAAAGAAAAAGCAGGAGCGCGGCGTGCAGTTGGAGCAGCAAAAGGTGCACGAGCCTACTAACTACCGCAAAGGCACTAAAAATATAGACCCATTAAGCCAAGTACATAAGGAGCGCGGACAACTAGATAGTGGCAGCGGCCGCGATAGGGCGGCCAACCGCAACAATAAATAGGCATATATAAAGAAGGCCGCTCCCATAAGGGGGCGGTTTTTTCTTTACAGGTACTTGCAAATTTTAGTTTTTAAATTACTTTTGCTGCCCCGATGCGAGAAATGCCGAAATGGCGGAACTGGTAGACGCGCTTGACTCAAAATCATGTATCCTCGGGTGTGTGGGTTCGAGTCCCACTTTCGGTACTAAGAAAGCAATCCAATAAATGGGTTGCTTTTTTTGCTTTATGGATAGTTACTTCGTTTATATACTTTACTCTGAGACGCACAATCGGTTTTACATCGGTCAAACCAACGATGTGGATAGTCGCTTGCACAGGCATAACAGTGGCTCCGAGTCTTCAACAAAACCTTACATACCTTGGGCTATGGTTTGTAGCATCGAAAAGAATAGTAGGGGAGAAGCTATGGTACTGGAGAAGAAACTGAAAAACCTCAATACCGAAGACCTGAAAAAGTTTATACAGAAGTATGGGAATGGCAATGTGGGCCGCGAGGCATAGCTCGCGGTGGCGAGTTTACCTCGCCATTCGAGTCCCACTTTCGGTACTAAGAAAGCAATCCAATAAATGGGTTGCTTTTTTTGCTTTATGGATAGTTACTTCGTTTATATACTTTACTCTGAGACGC
>JAFDYM010000022.1 GCA_018267435.1 Bacteroidota bacterium
ATGCTGGTGCTATCGGTTACCACAGGTTTTGTCATCGATAGTTTCAGCCTATCAATATTCTCGCTTACTATGGCGGCTGCAGGTTTATTGGCATTTAGGGTTTCGCCTATTACATAAAAGTTGCGGTACTGGCTGCTGTATTGCAGTTCTGCATCGGGCTTTAGGTTGTCTACCTTCTCAAGCCATGGTGGTAGCGATAGCGCAAAGTTTTCGCCCGCAGTGGCAGTTTGCCACTCGGTACTATACTTACAGCTTTGTATCAACAGGGCGCTGCATAGCGCTACTAGGGTAAGGGCCTTTTTCATAGTGTGTCGGAACTTGAGGGCACTAATGTAAGGCAAACGTGTTAAAGTGTTTACGTGTTAATGTGCGAAGTGTAGCAGAGGGCTGAGAACTGTAGCCACGAAGACGCTAAGGCGCAAAGAGAAGAATATAAGAATAATTCAAATTAAGGTGAAGCTTCTTACTACTAGTCATTTCAACCACCCCCGACAAACGCTATCGCATTTGTCACCCCCTCCTATAAACAGGCGGGGGTTGGGTTTAGCCATTAATGCAAATGTGTAAAGCTTGTCGCTATCATCACCCCCTCCTGTTTATAGGAGGGGGCAGGGGGTGGTCAAAAAAGGAAAGACTTAATTTCAGTATTCCCCACTAGCCACTCGCCAATTACCACTAGCTACTTGCTACTCACCACTAGCCAACCTCTCCTGCTCCGCCAATTGCTTGCGCAGGGTGCGGGCGCGTTGGTCGGGGCCATCGTGGCTCCAGCCTGGGGGCATAAACATATACTTCAGTTTATCGCTAAACTTAGGTGCGCGCTTTACATCGTGCCATACGGCTATAAACTCATGGCTGGCTATCTTAAACAGGTTGTAGGTATTAATGTTGGTGGTTATGCCATACTTCGGTTTATCCTCGTCAAGCTCTTCTTGAAAAGTACCAAACAGCCTATCCCATATTATCAATATACCGCCGTGGTTTTGGTCGAGGTAGCGTATGTTGCTGGCATGGTGTACGCGGTGGTGGCTAGGGGTATTGAATATAAACTCGAACCACCTTGGCATACGTCGTATCAACTCGGTATGTGGCCAGTATTGATAGATAAGCGATATGCTCATCATCATCAATATCATCATAGGCGGAAAGCCCACCAATGGCAACCATAGCCACCATACATACTTATACAACTGCTCGGCCCAGCTTTGGCGCAGCGCCGTGGCTAGGTTCAAGGTTTGCGATGAGTGGTGGTTAACGTGTGCTGCCCATAGTATGCGCACCTCGTGGCTTAGCCTATGGTGCCAGTAAAAGGTAAAGTCATCGGCAAACAGTATCAGCACCCACACCCACCAGTGCCAGCCCAGGCCGCCGCCTTCGCCCCATACTGCCGTATGTATCATGGTGTACACGCCGTAGGCTAGGGCCTTCATTACCACATTTACCACTAGCGAGCCCAAGCCCATACCTATACTAGCCATGGCCTCTTTGTTCTCGTATAGGCCGCGCTGCTCCTTCCAGTTTACATATAGTTCAATGGAAATAAGAATGATGAAAAATGGAATGGCATAGGTTACCGGGTCATTTTCAACCGGCATAAACTTCAGCATGGGTATTCGTAGTTTTAAACAGTGGTAAAAACGTAGTGAACCATACCGCCGATGCCAAGGCAATGGCAGCTACAGTTCCGCTAATAGCATAAAAGTTAGCTGATGATTTAACCAGCAGCATTACTACCGCAGCAGTTGCTATTAGCCGCACATACTCCAGCACAGGCACCCAGGCCTTGCGCTCGAATATACCACCTATATTTACCAGCGATAGTATAATAGTAAGTGCCGTGCCTACCTTCAGCAATATGTTGCCGCTAAAGGGTTCTTTCATTTCGGTGTTTAGAAAGATAGTAGTACCCGCTAGCACCAGTATAAACTGCACCAATACATAATAGTTAAGCGCGGCAGGTATATCGGTATCGTATTTGGTAAAAGTAGCGTAGCTCACATCCTTCATCGGCTCTACACCACCCAGTTCGGCTGGTTTCCAGCCGGGGCCTTTCAGCATCATGCGCACTTTATCAGCATGGCTTTTTACACTGAATGCCTCTTTAAATAAGTCAACCCAGTATTCGAAGTTTACATACACGGGGTTCCAGCTTTTTGGCTGCTTGGTTATGCCATACACTACTTCCTCTTCTTCCACCTGAAAGGTACCGAACATCCTATCGAATATTATCAGCGTACCGCCGTGGTTGCGGTCAATGTACTTAGGGTTTACGCCGTGGTGTACACGGTGGTGGCTAGGGGTATTGAATACATACTCGAATGCGGGGTGCATTTTATTGATGAGCTTGGTATGTATCCAAAACTGATACAGCGTTTGCAATGATGCAATGGTTAAAAACATGCCAGGCGAAAAACCTACCACTGCCAATGGCAAATAGAATACCCAACTAAACGCACCTTGCAAGGCTGCCTGCCTTAGTGCTACAGTTAGGTTATACTCTTCGCTTTGGTGATGTACCACGTGGCTACCCCACAAAAAAGATATTTCGTGCGCTAGCCTATGAAACCAATAGTAGAAGAAATCGACGCCTATAAAAAGCAGTACACCCGTCAATACCGTATCCTGTATTTTCCATATAGAATGTTGGTATAAGTAGGTGTAACCTATAAAGGTAAACGTCTTTAAAAATATACCGCTTATTTGGCTACCAATGCCACAGCTAAGGTTGGTAACGGCATCGTTAAACCTATAGTAGCTCAGGTTGCGCATACGCGCTATCAGCAGCTCTATCCCTATCAGAATAAAGAACACCGGTATGGCATATACAATCAGTTTCATGGCATGGCTTTAACCCTGTAAAGTTAATGAACTACATGGTATATTCTACTGATGTACGTTAGCGTAAAAAACGCTTTTGCAAATATTAAATAGAAGGCTTTTTATGGGCCGTGCTGCTGCGCATTTGGCAGTAGTATGTCTGCCACGCGCCTACAGTCTGTGGGCATTTTATGCTTTAAATAAATATTGTTTCACGCAGAGGCCATAAAGTGAAGACGAAGAGAACCGCAAAGTATAAACATAAGTTTATAAGAGGGTTGCGCTAATGTTCTGCGCCCTCCACCACCTTATCGGCGTTGTCCTCACTCGCCGAAACAAGCATCAAGCAGCAGCGTCTCTCGTAGAGGACGCTGCGCCTATTTTTTCGTCGTTGCGAAGAAGCGGAAAAATCGTGGCAATCGCTGCTGTCCGTAGTCTTGGACTACGGACGTAGAACCTAATTCCTTTTTGCGCATTACATCTATACCAATCACATTCTTTACTCCTTCATTAATCTGTAAATCTGTGGCTTATGTTTTAGGTATAATGCAGGCTGCAAGCCCGCATGGGGGGCGGCACCCCCCATGCGGGAAACCCGATTTGCATTTGCCCTATCCCATGTTGTATCTTTGCATTGTAAAGGCCGATTTTAGGATTAGCGTTCTTCCTTCGGCCGGCTACCGTTACTGTTTATTGCAATAACAGCCACGGGAGGTGCAGTAGGGCAAACCAGACAAGTTTGAAATGCTGCAATGGCGAAACTCAAAATATCGCCACCACACAGTTCCGTTCAAGCATTTAATTGACGTTTATTTTGAAGATTAGAAACCCTGCCTTGTAGGGTTCTGTGCCAT
>JAFDYM010000230.1 GCA_018267435.1 Bacteroidota bacterium
TACGTACGGTAGGCCTCTAACCTAGCGCGTGGCATAGTTCACCCCGCTCCCTTCTACAATCTACATCTTAATTACAATAATTAAGGCTAGGTAAATATTTAGATACAAAGCTAAAGGCGCGTGGCAACCAGCAGTATGGAAAGGGCGCTATAGTACCGCGCCTAAAAATGTTGTTTGTATTTACCCCTCATTAACCAGTGTTATCCATGTCATCCGTGTTCTGTTCTTCTCCGTGCCTTTGTGGCAACGATTTTCCTTGTATTTAATCTGTAAATCTGTGGCAAGAAGAACTGCCTACTGAATTTAACAGAATTGTTAAAAGTGAAACAATTTCTAGTACAATAGTTGTATATACAAATGTTGTTCGTACCTTTGTATCGTGAAAATTGAAGAGGAAATAAAACAGGCGAAGTTCAGCAGCGAGTATCAAAAGGCATTTATCAATATCCTTTTTACAAGCAGCTGGTTGCATAGCGAAAATGCAGCGTACCTTAAAAAGTACGACATAACGCCTGAACAGTATAACGTGTTGCGCATATTGCGCGGTAGCCACCCTAAGCCACTTATGCTTGCCGATATAACCGGCCGGATGATAGACAAGGCTAGCAATGCTACCAGATTGGTAGAAAAGCTACGCTTGAAAGGATTGGTGAAACGCGACATATGCGAGAATAACCGCAGGCAGGTAGATATAACCATAACCGACAAGGGCTTGAAGATGCTAGGAAAGATTGACTTAAGCGAAGCTAGCTGGACGGCAATATTGGCTAAGCTAAATGACAAAGAGGCTAAGGACCTTAACCGTATACTGGACAAATTGAGAGGGTAAAAAAATTTGGAATAATAGTTGTATGTACAACAGTTGTTCGAACGACATAAAGAATAACAAAACAAAAAAAGGAGTTGATCAATGAAAACGATCATGTATGATGCCAAAGAAAGAGGCACCGCCAACTATGGATGGCTAAAAGCAAACTACTCGTTCAGCTTTGCTAACCACTACGACCCACAGCGCACCAATTTTGGTTTGCTAAGGGTGTTGAACGACGACGTGATAGCCCCAGGCATGGGCTTTGGTATGCACCCGCACGATAACATGGAGATAGTAACCATACCGCTAAAAGGTGTAGTAAAACACCGCGATAGCATGGGGAACGAAGGCACCATAACTGCGGGTGAGATACAGATAATGAGCGCGGGCAAGGGCATAACCCACAGCGAGTTTAACGGCTCGGCTACCGATGAGTTGAACTTATTCCAGATATGGGTGTTTCCTAAGGAGCGCAACATTACACCGCACTATGCACAACGCGCTTACCCTGTAAGCGAGCGCAATGGCAAGTTCCAATTGGTAGTAAGTCCTGATAAGGAAGAAGGCACGCTATGGATAAACCAAGATGCATGGTTCAGCATAGGCCACTTTACCGCTGGCGAAACCGTAAGCTATAGCAATAGGTTAAAAACCAACGGCAGCTACATAATGGTAGTAGAAGGCGAGGCCGAGGTAGACGGCAAGATACTAGGCAAACGCGATGCTATAGGTGTATGGGACACTGATAGCGTAGAGATTAAAATAACAAAAGAGACAGAGTTATTGGTGCTGGACGTGCCAATGAACTAGGTATGGTATCCCCGACGGAGGTCAGGGGCCGTCGGGATACTTTTTTATAAAAAAATACATCTCCCACCAATCTCGCAGAAAACCGCGGATAAAAAGAAAAATGGTTCTGCGTTATCAGCGAGTTGTGCGGGAAACAATAACAAGCAATAATTTCAAATAACACATAAAAACACAAACATCATGTCAACTAAAAAATGGTCGATAGACCCACTACACAGCGAAATCCACTTTAAGGTAAAACACTTAATGATTAACACCGTAACTGGTAGCTTTAAGAAATTCGACGCTACGCTTGAAAATAGCGCAGACGATTTCAGCGATGCTAAAATTGGCTTTACTGCTGACATAGCCAGCATAGAAACAGGTATGGAAGCACGCGATAACCACTTGAAGAGCGATGACTTTTTCAATGCTGAAAAATATCCTCAACTGAAGTTTGAATCGACAGGTTTTACTAAAACCGGCGATGACAAGTACAAATTAAAAGGCAACATTACCATACGCGAAACTACCCAGCCTATTGAGCTAGATGTAGAATACGGCGGCCAGATGGTTGACTTTTATGGCAACACCAAAGCAGGCTTTGAGCTAGTTGGTAAACTAAGCCGCAAGGCATTCGGCCTAAACTGGAACGGTGTAACCGAAGCTGGTGGTGTAGTAGTAAGCGACGAAGTGAAACTGGTAATGAACGTACAGATGCAATTGCAAGCTTAATAGTAAAAAACATACAACATAGCATACAGCCCCGAAGGATATTACTTATTTTTCGGGGCTGATTTTTTTAAGAGCGACAATAAACCAAACATGAACATTACCATCATATCGGGCAGCCCACGCGTAGAGAGTGTAACTATTCGCGTAGCAAAGTTTTTGAACGAATACTTTAAGGAGCGCTTCCCTGAACATAACTACGAATTGATAGCCCTTCATAAACACCCAGTTGAGTTTGTACAAAAAGTATGGAGCACCATTAACGATGTACCTGCTGACCACAAAGA
>JAFDYM010000231.1 GCA_018267435.1 Bacteroidota bacterium
ATATGCTTGTTAGTTGGTGTATGCGCAGGGCAATGTTCTTTACGCCATCTGGGCCGTGGTAAACGCCGTACATACTAGCCATTATAGCTAGCAATGCCTGTGCCGTACATATGTTAGATGTCGCCTTCTCGCGGCGTATGTGCTGCTCGCGGGTTTGCAATGCCATACGCAATGCTGGCTTGCCTTGCGAGTCGATAGACATACCTATGATACGGCCAGGTATGATACGCTTGTAGTCGTCCTTAGTAGCAAAGTATGCCGCGTGTGGGCCACCAAAGCCCATTGGCACACCAAAGCGCTGCGAGTTACCTACTACGCAGTCGGCACCCCATTCGCCCGGAGGGGTTAATAGTGCCAACGATAGTAAGTCTGCCGCTACGATTACATAGCACTCTACAGCCACGCACCTTTCTACAAAAGCCTTGTAGTCTTCCACGTTGCCGTTGTTGGCAGGGTATTGCAATAGCGCACCAAAGAAATCTTTATCCAAAGCTACCGTGTTGTGGTCGCCTATCACTACTTCAATGTTCAATATGTTGGCGCGGGTCTTTATTACGTCTATGGTCTGCGGAAAACACAATTCAGAAACAAAGAACTTGTTGTGCAGCGCATCCTTCTTGTTCTTTACACCCCAAAACATGTGCATAGCCTCGGCAGCAGCCGTACCTTCATCCAGCAACGAGCCGTTGGCTATCGGCAAACCTGTCAAGTCACTTACCATAGTTTGGTAGTTCAGCAAAGCCTCCAAACGGCCTTGTGCTATCTCAGCTTGATAGGGCGTGTACTGCGTGTACCAACCTGGGTTCTCCAATATATTGCGGCGTATAGCCGCAGGGGTAATGGTATTATAGTAGCCCGTACCTATATAGCTGCGGAACACCTTGTTCTTGCTCGCCTTTTTGCGTAGCTCCTTTAGGTAAGCGTATTCGCTTTGCGCCTCGGGTAGGTTCAGCGTATCGCGGCGGCGTATGTTCTGCGGCACGGTTTGGCCCACTAGCTCATCTATGCTGCTTACACCTATGCTGGCAAGCATGGCCTGCAGGGCGTTTTCATCTATACCAATGTGGCGGTTTACAAAGTGGTCGGTACTGCGTAAGTTTATCATGGTTTGTAGCTTAATTAAGATATAGGACAGGGTGCCTTGTTTGCGGCGCGCAAATATAATCAACATAGGCACTTATATGTGGCCGTTTTAACCGCTTTTACAGGTTTTCAACGCGGTATTAACAATGGGGAGGAATAGAACGCTGATTGGTTAAGATTTTTATGATAAATGATGATTTAATACAAATTGTTTGGGGCGGTGCTTTTGTCTTTCCGCTTCCGCACGCGCACCACGTGCCTACGTACTGTGGGCATTTTAGGGGGAGAAAATTGAAAATATCAGGGCTAAAGCCCATCCTATGTTAAACCATAGGGTTCTACATATAACCCTATGGTTTAACATAGGATGCGCTGGCATACGAAGTTTGGGGTTTAGCCCTGATAATGTATTTTTTTGATGAATATTGAAATTACGGGTACTACCATATGCACATTATTGTGAATAACTATTTCCCACATGCCCTATTCGGAGAAGTATCTTTAGGGAAAGATAAATTGAATTAGTTATGACAGACAGAAGGTGGCTTATAATTTTGGCTATTTGTATAGTATTAATTGTTGTGTTTATTGTATTCCACACCCCAAAAACTGTGGTATATAATAATACGATAGCTAATACCTTTGTTATTGAAACGGTTGATAATAGTATCACTGATAACCAAGTTAAGGTAGGTCAAGTTAACGGCAATGCAAACACCATTGGTACTGAGAATAAAGTTGAAAATCAAATAGCATAATCAATGAGTATTGAGCTAGGGAATATTACTGGTAATGGAAATGTTATAGGTGATAGAAATGTGGTCAAAAATAATTTTATGAGTGAGGACGCTTTAATTCGTGATGAAGCGAATGAGTTCAGCGATTTAAGTTTCGGTAAATTTGAAAGAGGCTTTGAAGGACATAAAAAAATTATAGAATCGCTTCAAGGTGAGCTTCTAAGATTTTATTCGTTAGAGGCTAAAATGATATTTCTAGACCAGGTAAAGTTAGTAGTTATTGATAAAAAGGATAAGCATCAACGTGTATGTACCCAGCAAAATTGTAAAAAAGATAAACTATTCGAAAAGGTTTTGTTTTTTGTTCAGCAAGAGATAAATTCTTTGCCGAAGATATTGCGCAAAACGACGAAGGATAATGATGCTAAGACAGGTGTATTTATTAGTTATAGCCATTTGGACAAAGACTTCTTAAACGATTTAAAAAGACATTTTGCCCCGCTAAGAAATAGAGTAAACTTTTGGGAAGATTCAGCCATTAAAGTTGGACAAAAATGGAAAGATGAGATAGAGGGGGCTTTGCATAAAGCCGAAATAGCCATTTTCTTAGTAAGTGCGGATTTTTTTAACTCTAAGTTTGTTACAGATATTGAATTGCCAACCTTATTAAATAAAGCAGAAAAAGAAGGCACAACAATTATTACTGTGATATTGAAGCCTTGCTATTTTGAAGGTTTTCCAGATTTAAATCAATACCAAGCAATTAATGACCCCAAAAGACCAATATCATCTATGGATATTACCACTCGCGAAGAAACTTGGGTTGAACTTGTTAGACAGGTAAACGAAATTATAAAGTCAAGAGGATAACTCCTTTACTAGCAGAATATATCAGCCTGTAAACTGTTTTAGGCAGGGATGGTTCTGCTACTATGTATTTGCAACTTGCTCTGTCTACCTTCCGTAAATTTTGCACCTGCAAACCATACATTGCACTCTTTTCAAAAGAATATTTCAAAATATTTTGGGGGATAAAAAATGTGGTTCAATATTTTGAATATCAATACCATATAAATGCTTTTGATACACATGCCATAAAGGAAAAATGTAAAAAAGCAGACCTATTTTAAAATAATCGCTTGGGCATTGTCGTCATAGATTGTATGTGAACGATAATTCCCCCCTAAGGTAGCTCAACATGTAATTTCTGTTATATTTGAGCCCATTGCAACAGCACGGCAATCCATTAATATTTTTATTGTAAACCATTACCCTGACTAACCATGGCAGCATTCCTAAAGAAGGCGTTAGGTCTATTCGTAGAATTTGACGAAAGCAATAACGAAGAATCTCAAAACAACAATACAAATTCGGGCAGCACAGGTGGCGGCTTCAAATCATCTGGTTCATTTCATCAAACGGGTGGCGTAGCCACAATAGGTGGCGATGAACTGGAAAAGTTTGAGAAGTACTTCGAGCAATTGTTCGAGAAGGCAAACATGCCCGGCCCAGACTATTTCGAGTTTTGGAAGATGATGGAAACGCTGGAAGCGCACATACCCGATGAAAGGGCGCGCATTACAGCTACGTTTGCGGCACTATCGGTACAAGGCTTGAACAAACAAACCTTGATTGACACGGCCAATAAGTATATGACTATCATTCAAACCGATAAGCAGCAGTTTGAAAAGGCCTTGAACGACAAGATAAACCTTGAAGTAAAGCAGCGCCAACAAAAACTGAACGATACGGAGGCACTGATAACTAGCCATAGCCAAACTATACAGAAGCTAACAAACGAAATAGCTGAAGCGCAGGCATTGATAGCTAAGCTTAAAACAGAAGTAATAGAAGAAGAGAATAAAGTGCGTCGCAACAGCAATGGCTATAACATAGCCTGCGATGCGATGCTAAAGAAAATTTCGACTGACGTAACCAAAATACAAACAACCCTATAAGATAGAACATGGAAACACAAATTTTTCCTCAACAGCAACAATTAAAATCGTACTGGGATAGGCCAGGTGGCAAATTCGGTATAGTAGCCGGTATAGGTGCACTGGTATTGGTAGGCTACTTTGTGGTGCCTATACTTACCCAGGTGGTATGGAATACCCTAAACTTTGGTATTGCCCTAGTTTGTTTAGGTATTTTCCTTTACTGTATTACGCACCGTAAGCTTAGGCTTAGCCTTTTCTACTTTTACGAATGGCTTATGAAAAAGCTGGTGGGCGTAGTAATAGAGCTTGACCCATTTATAATAGCTGAAGACTATATAAACGATATGGAGAAGCAGCGCGAAAAACTATACGAGCAATCGGTAGATGTGGATGCGCAGAAGGAGAAGATAAACCTAAAAATAGAAGAGAAGAACGAAGAGATACGTAGCCTAATGAGCAAGGCGCAGGTAGCCAAAGATAGGAACATGCTGCCTGAACTTGGCAATGCTACGCGCCAAATAGGCAGGCTGAACGACTACATAAAGCAGCTTACCCCTATACGCGATAATCTATCTAAAATAGGCGACTACCTAACGCAGATACATAAGAACAGTGGTTACCTAATCGAAGATTCTCGCAACGAGCTTGAATTGAAGAAGGACCTGTACAAGTCGGTAACTTCGGGTAACCAGGCTTTATCATCTGCCCTTAAAATATTCAACGGCGACCCAGAGAAGAAGTTGATGGTAGAACAAAGTATGGAGTACTTGAAAGAAGATATAGCTACTAAGCTTGCCAGCATGAAGAAGGCCATATCTTATTCATCGGACTTTATGCGCTCGATTGACTTGGATAACGCTACTTATGAACAGGAAGGCCTACGTATGTTGGAAGGCTTTAACCCTGAGAATGACTTGAGGTTGGCACAGTCTACCAAGTCAACCATTATGGTTGAAACCAACTATAACGATTTATTGAAATAACCCTTTTGAACTGAAACACTCTAAACACATATAAAAATGAAAATTAAGACCTCTGGTAAAATATTACTAATTGTCCTTTTGTTAGGTAGCTTGTTTGCTGCCAAATTATTATGGTGGGATAAACGCCCACAGGAAGCTAAAGCTTCTACCGAGATAGGTAAGCTGGCTCTACCCGATGCGCCTGAAGCATCGTTAAGCGGCAACAGCACTATGCTGGCATTGCCTTCAGCTGCGGAATCGGTAAATGGCGGTACCAAGATTAAGTGGGAGATAATGGCTTGGAACTCGCAGTTCCCTTTGATGTACGCTAACGGTGGTGCTAATACTACCAAAGGTTCATTAATGGATAATGCCAAACTGCAAGTAGAGATAATTAGGCAGGATGACTGTAACAAGTCGATAGCCGATATAGTTAAGTTTGCACAGGACTATAAAGAGAATCCTGAAACACCGGGCGTATTTGCCAGCTATATGGGCGACGGTATGCCGGCTTTCTTTGCGGCTTTAACTAAGGAACTTGAGCCACTAGGCGCCGAGTACCAACCAATAGCATTCTATACAATGGGTAAAAGCTACGGCGAGGACAAGGTAATGGGCCCTGTAGAGTGGAAGCAAGACCCTAAGAGCGCCCTAGGTAAAACTGTAGCTTGCGTAATGCGAGACGGTGATATGAACATACTATTGAAGTGGGCTGGCGATAACGGCTTGAAGGTAAACCCTGACGAAACTACTTACGACAAGAATGCTATCAACGTAATAGCAGCCAACGACTTCCTAGATGCACCTAACAAGTACATTACTGGTTACAAAGAAATCCGTAAGGTGATAAAGGATGGCAAGAAAACCAGCGAAGAGATAACTGTAGGTGTAGACGGTATAGCTACCTGGACCCCTGGCGACGTAAACGTAGCCAAGCAGAAAGGTGGTTTGGTAAACATTGCATCTACCAAGCAGTATGCTTCGCAAATGCCTAATATTACCATTACCATTAAGAAGTTTGCTTACGACCACCGTACCGATATAGAGAACCTGATAATGGCCCTGGGCCAAGCAGGCGACCAAGTACGTTCGTTCAACGAAGCGAAGAAATTTGCCGCTGATGTATCGGCAAAGGTATATAACGAGCAAGATGGTGCTTACTGGTTGAAATACTACAACGGCGTAACCGAAACTGATGTTCAAGGTTTACAAGTAGCCTTGGGTGGTAGTATGGCCTTCAACTTGCAAGATGCTGCCAACATGTTCGGCTTAGGTAAAGACGGTATTGACCGCTACAAGATAGTGTACAACACTTTCGGTGATATACTTTCTAAAATGTATCCAGAGTTTATGGCTACTTATCCTCAGTACTCAAAGGTGGTCGATAAGTCGTTCCTACAATCGGTATTGACTAACCACCCTGAGCTTGCTACTGGCGAGGCTTTGAAAATTAGCTACTCTGATGAGATTACCCAACAGGTATCATCTAAGAGCTACCAAATACAGTTTGAAACTGGTAGCGCGGTTATCAAGTCATCTAGCTACGGCGTATTGGATGAGATATTGAAGAGCTCGGTAGTAGCCGAAGGTTTGAAGGTGGGTGTATATGGTCACACCGATAACGTAGGTAACCCTGCCAGCAACCAAAGCTTGAGCGAAGAGCGTGCAAGGTCGGTTAAAAACTACCTTGAAAGCAAAGGTATAGCTGCCAACCGTATAGAGGCGAAAGGATTTGGTCAAACTCAACCTATAGCCGATAACAATACTGCTACAGGTAAGGCACAAAACCGCCGTGTACAGATAGTATTGGGCGACTAATACCATAGCTAAACTAATAACCTTAAATGAAAATACTTAAGAACCTATTTAGCCCGTTTACCACCCTGCCCCGTAGCATTTACTGGGTAGTGGTGGTAAGCCAGCTAATACTAGTCTTGGCCTTGTGGCAAGTGTTCGCCACTGGTGGCCTTATACCTACTCCACTTAAAATAGGCGAAGCCGTAATACGTATTGTTACTACAGCTTATTTCATCGATAACTTTTTTGCTAGTTTGCTGCTTACCCTTAAGGGTATGGGCATATCTATCATTATAGCCTTGTTCATTAGTTATCTTTCATTGGTGCCGTTCTTTTATCCATTTGCGCGCTTTGTAGTAAAGTGGCGTTACCTTACGCTTACAGGCTTAATATTCCTGTTTACCTTGCTTACCAGCAACGGTTCGCAGCTTAAAATGAGTTTATTGGTTTTCGGTATCGTACCTTTCTTTGTTACCTCGTTGCTGCATATTATAGATGAGATAAACGTGCAGGAATATGAGCTATGCAAAACCCTACGCATGAGCAATTGGCAAACCCTTTGGGAGGTAGTGATAGTAGGCAGGCTTGACCAAGTGTTTGAAGTAATGCGCCAAAACTTTGCCATAGCATGGATGATGATAACTATGGTAGAAGGTTTGAGCATGTCGCAAGGCGGCTTGGGTACTATGCTTATCAAATCGAATAAGTACATCGACCTTAGTACTGTGTTTGCAGTGCTTATCATCATACTTGTAATAGGTATAGTGTTCGACTACCTATTGCGCGAAATGCGCCACTGGCTATTTCCTTACACCCAATTACAAGTAAAGAAGAAATGACAACTACATATACTAAAGAAGAGCTGATACTGAAGGCCGAAAACATATCGCTGCAGTACGATAAATTGATACTGCGCGATGTGAATTTTGAAATGCATAATATAGTACGTCCTGGTATGCACCAAGGGCAGGTGCTATCGCTAATAGGACGAAGCGGTATAGGTAAAACACAGCTGTTTAAAATAATGGCGGGCCTTATACAGCCTACTACAGGTACTGTAAAAGTAGGGGTGGAGCAGCAGCCCGTAAAGGCTGGCGATGTAGGCGTGGTGCCTCAGAACTACATCCTATTTAACCACCGTACTATTATGCAAAACCTAGAGCAAGGTATTGCCAATGCAAGGGTAAAGAAGAGTGCAAAGGAGCAGGAAGAAATGATTAAAGAATATGCCGCACATTTCGACCTTACCGACCACCTGAAGAAGTACCCCATGCAACTATCAGGTGGGCAAAGACAACGTGTAAGTATATTGCAACAGGTGCTTACTGGCAACCACTTTATATTGCTGGACGAACCATTCTCTGGCCTTGATGCACTGGTGATAGATAGAGTAGTGGAACTATTGTTGAAAGTATCAACGCTTGATGAGTTAAACACGCTTGTTATTATCAGTCACGATATCGAAAACTCGTTAGCTATTTCCGATTCTGCGTTCGTGCTTGCTAAAGAAAAAGATAAGGAAGGTGCTACGATTACACAGAAGCTTGACCTAATACAAATGGGCCTAGCTTGGGATCCTGAAATACGTACCAAAAAGCCATTTATAGAGCTTGTGAATCAGATAAAATACATGCTATAGTTAGCGGAAAAAACGCTGTAGGAATTAAAGCCCAACATTGCATAATTATATGCGTGCTGGGCTTTATTATTTTAGATATACTATGCATATTGCAGTACTAACACCGTACCCACCACATGAAAAAAATCCTGCTTGTACTTTTCAGCTTATGCTGTATTTCAACTTATGCCCAAACCCCATCGGTAGCCGATAAGTACAATGTTGAGATTGTACGCGATAGCTTCGGCGTGCCGCACATATTTGGCAAGACCGATGCCGATGTGGCCTTCGGTTTGGTATGGGCTGCCTGTGAGGATGATTTTACTACCGTGCAGTGGGGCTTGCTGATATCGAAAGGTATGCTGGGCAGGCATATGGGTATAGATGGTGCCAAGATTGACTATGCCGTTCAACTATTGCGTGTAAGACAGATAATAGAGGAGCGCTACGAAACTGATATTTCTCCCGAGTTTAAGAAGCTGCTACAAGCAGCAGCCGATGCAGGTAACCTATATGCAGAGCGCCACCCCGATCAGGTATTGGTAAAGAAGTCGATGCCCGTAAAGCCGCAAGATTTTATATCGGGCTATATGCTAAGCATGGCGCTGATGACGGGTATAGATGGCGCACTAAACACCGTGGTAAACAAGCAAGTGCCTGAGGTGCCGCTAAGCGAGCAAGGCCGTGGCAGTAACGGTATTGCCATGAACAGCAAAGCCACAGCCGATGGCCATGTGTACCTGGATGTAAATAGCCACCAGCCATTGGAAGGGCCATTGAGTTGGTACGAGGCGCACTTGTGCAGCGAAGAGGGCTGGAACATACATGGCTCTACCTTCCACGGTGCTATTACAATCTTTCACGGTGTGAATGAAAACCTGGGCTGGGCGCACACTACCAATAGCTTCGATGCGATAGACATCTTCAAACTTGAACCAGACCCGAAGCACAAAAAGAGCCGCTACATGGTAGATGGCAAAAGCTATAAGCTAGAAGCCAAGACCGTAAAGTTGACCGTTGATTTAGCAAAGAAGCCGAACAAGAAGTTTATCCTTTCGGTAGGGAAGAAGGCATGGTGGAGTATGTACGGTGCTACGGTGGTAACCAAGCAAGGTATGTACGCTGTGCGCTTGGCATCGAACATGACTATCAAGTCGCCTGAGCAGTGGTATAGAATGAATAAGTCGAAGAACTTTACCGAGTTCCGCCATGCGCTTGATATGCAGGGCATCGTCAACCAAAACATCATCTACGGCGATAAGTACGATACCATCTTCATCATCAGTAACGGCGCTATGCCTAAGCGCGAACCTGGTTATGATTGGACAACCACCGTTCCGGGCAACACCATGAAAACCTTATGGACGGAGTTTCTTCCAGAGGATAGCCTAGCACAAACGCTGAACCCCGCTTGCGGTTATGTATTCAATGCTAACCAAACCAGCTACCAGCAAACTGCTATGGCCGAGAACCCGAAGCCAGAGAACATCAACCCGCGCATAGGTTATGATAAGGATGAGAACAACCGTAGCCGCCGTTTCTACGAGAACATAAAACAATACGAAGGCAAGAAGATAACTTGGGATGAGTTTCTAAAAATAAAGTACGACTATAAGTACCCTGCCAAGCCAGCCTTTTTGAAGAAGTTCGACATCTACGACATCTTCGATTTGAAAGAAGCTGACTACCCAGAAATAGCCGAGGAACTGCGCCTGCTACACAAGTGGGATAGAAGCACTGATATAAATGATACCCTAGCTACTTTCTTTATTAAGGTGATGTACCAGCTATATAACAACTGCAACGGCCAACAGGAGAAGCTATATGCTACCGATGCGAAGGCGAAGTATAAATTCTTTGTAGAAAGCATTCAAAAGGTGAAGGCTGGTATGCTAGCCGACTTCGGTAAACTAACGGTGCCGCTAGGCGACTATCAGCGCCACCAGCGCGGCAATGTTGACCTACCTACTATGGGCGGCCCTGACCTTTGGAACGCCAAATACGGCAATAGCATAGGCAAAGGCCGCATCAAGATATGGTTGGGCGAGTCGTTTATACTACTGGCTAAGTTTACGAAGGATGGCCCCGTGTTCCGCACCGTATCGCCTTATGGCAGTAGCAACACACCCGGCAGCCCGCACTACACCGACCAAATGCAGCTATACGTAAACAACCAAACCAAGGAAGAAAGCCTAGACAAGAAATGGGCATATCAGCACGCGGAGAGGGTTTATAAGCCGGGCAAATAGTTGACGGTTTACAGTTTTCAGTTTGTAGTTTGATGTTTGACGTTGAACGAGTTAAATGTTGAAGGTTAAAAGTTAAAGGATGGGGTGCATAGGCACTTCAACCTTTTGCTTTTGATGTAGGCAAGGTATTACCTCTGAAGTAAAGGCTAAATCAACTTGTAACATTGAACCTTTAACCTTCAACTATATCAACCGATAGCAATAAAGACTGACGTTTTTTCCGTCGTCTGCCGTCCGCCGTCGGTGGTTTATTTCAACTGCCTTACAAACAAACTGATACAAATACTGGCCGACATATACAGCCAAGGTAGCCAGCTAGGTACGCCCATTAGGTTGGCGTGTTCGGGTAGATAGTAAAAGCCGCCTGCGTGTACCAGCATTATCTCGAACATGGTGCCTGCTATGGCAATGCCTAAGGCTAGTATAGCGCCCATCATACTGCGGTCAACGGCGAACCATAGTGTAATAGCTACAGCGGCTATCCATACATCTTGCAAGCCACCTGTGCCTAGATTAATAAAGCCCGTTAGGCCATATAACATGGTAAATAGAAAAGGCATGGCATAGGCAATATCGGGGTTGCTGCCCATAACAGGGCGGTAGGTGTTGGCTAGTAGGCGGTGTACTATACCCATTAACATTAGCGCACCACCAAACAGAAACGGTACCCACACAGGCATCAGCACCGGTAAAAAGGGTAGAAAAGGAGCGGGGCCATTGGCAGGATAGGCATCAACCTCAGTAAATACGTGGCAGAAATCGCCGATGGTGCCAATAATGGCACCCAGTACAAAACATAGGATTACGAAACCAAAAGTGATTTTGGTGCTGGCTTTTTGTCGGTGTTTGCCCATAACAATGCAATATATACAATAGCTTGATATTCCAAATACATAACGTTTTAGAAACATTAACCCAGTTCCCACAGCTTGTTTATTCATTGCTGCCCTATATCGGCAAAGCCTATTATCTTTGTGGCCTTAAACCAATCATACAATCCCCATGAAATTTTTTATAGATACAGCGAACCTGAATGATATTAAGGAAGCAGAAGCACTAGGCATATTGGATGGTGTAACCACCAACCCATCGCTAATGGCTAAAGAGGGCATAAAGGGCCAAGAGAATATATTGAAGCACTACGTTACCATTTGC
>JAFDYM010000232.1 GCA_018267435.1 Bacteroidota bacterium
GTTTATTTTATTTTATTTGTATAAACTATTAATTCTCTATTTTCGTTATAAATAAAACCACCCATGAAAGCACCTTGGCTGAAAGGCTTTACAGCTATTCTAGCACTTACAATTACTATCAACTTATCGGCGCAAGATTATTGGAAAGAGTTTAAAGCCTTGTCTAAATCGAAGGATAGTACCGCACAGGTAGCACTGCTGCAAAAGTGGGAAAAAGAGAATGACCAAGACCCTCAGCTATACGTGGCTTACTTTAACTACTACGTAAATGCTGGTAGGCAAAGCTACGTACAGCTAGGCAATAATCCGCGTGGTAAAGATGTATTGCAGTTGAAAGACTCTTCGGGCAATGTAGCAGGGTTTATGTATGAAGGGTTGAACTATGATATAGACCTTGTAAACAAAGGCTTTGCATACATAGATAAAGGGATAAAACTATTTCCCAATAGGCTCGATATGCGCTTCGGCAAAGTATATGTGTATGGAGAACTAGAAGACTGGGAAGCGTTTACGAAAGAGATAATTGAAACCATAAACTACGGCGCTAGCATAAACTACAAATGGTTGTGGACGGATGGCGTACCATCGAAAGACGGTAAAGCACAGATGCTGGATGCCATACAGAGCTACGTGATGCAGCTATATAACACCGAGGATAATAAATTACTGGATAACATGAGGCGCGTAGCTGAAACTGTGCTGAAGTATGAACCGAACCATGTAGAAAGCCTATCGAACGTGGCTATTACATACATACTTACCGATAAGCCCGATAAAGCCTTGGAATACCTGTTTAAGGCAGAAAAGATAAACCCGAAAGACGCCATTGTGCTGAACAACATAGCCACCATATACCGCAACAAGGGTGATAAGGACAATGCCATAAAGTATTATCAACTTACCATAAAACATGGCAACGAGGACGAGAAGGCATTTGCCGAAAGCCAGATTACAAAACTAAAAGCCAAGAAGTAAATCCTTACTAAGGAAACCTATCGAAGAACATAACAAAGTCGCGGTTGCCGCTATCGTTGTGGCAGTTAATACAGCCTGAGTTGCTTTTGCTTATTGAGTGTACGGCCTTGCCATCGGCATCATACTCTGCCCATAGCCAACCTTCGCCTGCGGCGCTGTTGTTAGGGGCTTTCTCCATTACTGCGTATATCTTAAAGTTGTCGTTCTCATCATAACTTTCCTTCACTATCAAGCTACCTTCAGGGAAGCTAGCTCCCACAGGCAGCGTTCCATCGCTACCTAATGCAGCTTGTGCTATAGCATTAAAGCGCGTACGGACATACTTATGGTGTGCACCTGGTATGGTAGATTCTAATTTGGCATCGTTGCCTTTGTACCAAGTAAAGCCTTCGGTAGTGGCAGACCTTGAAAACAAGGCCTTGTCTTCATCGGTAGCTTTGTTGCACATACTTAGTACGGCAATGGCCGAAAAAGCAAATAGGCTAAGGACTATTCTATTCTTCATAGTTAAGGTGGTTTATAGCTTAAACGATGAACCCCTGCTAAACTTACATAAAACAAAAAGACTTCCGAAGTTTTCACCTCGAAAGCCTTTGTATTCTGTATTCAACTGAAAACGGTAACTACAAACCGAAAACGGCTGTTACCACTAGCTACTTGCTATTTACCACTGCCTTTTTCTTCTCCTCCACCCACTTATCTACCAATTCCTCCAATATAGTTAGCGATACGGCACCGTTCACCAACATCACATCGTGAAACTCCTTGATGTCGAACTTAGGGCCTAGGGCTTGTTTCGCCTTTTCACGCAGCGCCATTATTTTAAGCATGCCTGTTTTGTAGCCAGTAGCCTGACCCGGCCAAAGGAAGTAGCGCTCTATCTCCTTCTCTATATCGCCTTGGGCATTAGCGGTATTTTTTACAAAGTACTCGATGGCTTGCTCGCGCGTCCATTTTTTGTAGTGTATACCCACGTCAACCACTAGGCGCGCCGCACGGAATATCTCCATGCTCAACCTCCCGAAATCAGAATATGGGTCTTCGTACTTACCTACTTCTTTGCCCAGCAATTCGGCGTATAGCGCCCAACCTTCTATATAACTGGTAAAGAACTCGTACCTACGGAACTTAGGCAAGCCCTTCAATTCTTGGCTTATAGCTATCTGCATGTGGTGGCCAGGTATAGCCTCGTGGTAGGTCAATGCCTCCATTTGGTATTTCGGCTCATCGGCCATGTTGTACGTGTTTACATAGTACCTACCTGGGCGGGTGCCATCATCGCTAGGCTGCTCGTAGAACGCACCACCTGCGCTTTTAGCGCGGAAGGCTTCCACTTCCATTACCTTCAACTCTGCCTTTGGCAAGGTGTTGAATAGCTGTGGCAGTATGCTGCTCATGGTATCAATGTACTTGTTGGCATCGGCTAGCAGCTCTTTTCTACCTGCATCATTGTTAGGGTATTGAAACTGCTTATCGGTGCGCATATAGGTAAAAAACTCCTGTAGCGAATCGCTCTTAAAGTTCACCTTCTTCATTATCTGGCGCATCTCGTCTTGTATACGCGCTACTTCCTTCTGCCCCGTTTCGAATATCTCATCGGGTGTCATGGTAGTAGTAGTGTGGAACTCCAACATATGCGCATAGTATTTATCGCCACGCTGTAGGCTCCACGCGCCTGCATCGCCGCGCTTTTTAGCTATCGGCTCCAGGTAAGTCCAGTAGTCCAATAGCCTTTGGTAGTTTGCCTTTACGCTGGTCTTGATAATGTCAGCACACTGCTGCTTTAGCATACCCTTGTGGCTCTTGTCTATTGTCAGTTCATCCACCTTCGCGCTAAAGTCTGCCAATAGAATATTGTCTGCACCTGTTTTATCGCAGCCCGCTATAAAGTTCTTCAAGTCATCGGTTACATAGCTGAAAGTGAAGTGTGGAGGTATGGCACCTATGGCCTCGCTCTTCTTCAGGTCGTCCAGCGTTTGGTCGAACACCTTATCTAGTTTCTTCAACCTGCTTAGGTATGCCTCGGCATCTATGGCCGAGTCTATCATGTGTACATTGATAAGGAACGCGGGAAGGTCGTTGTGTATGCCGCCCATTTGGGTAATGGTATAGCCGTGGTGGCGCCACTTTTTGCCCTCTACGTAGCGCTTGTAATCCTCCTCGTACATACGCACGCTCAGTTTGGTTTGCGCATCTAAGGCATTCAAATCGAATTTCGCCTTTAGCGAGTCGATGTTCTGCTTCATTATCTCCAGTTCCTTATCGCCATGCTCATCGCTGCGGTCGCTCCAGCTATCGTTGCCGGTTTTCAAACCCATTTGCGACGATGTTTCCGGGTCGCGGGCTACCGCCTCGTCAAACTTCTGGTCGAGGAAATCATTTACCTTCTTCGATTCGGCCTTCACTTCTTCAGCCGTGTACGCTTTTTTCTTCTCCTGCATGTTGTTGCAGCTTGTAAATGCTAATACCGATAAAATAATTGGTGCTACTTTTTTCATACGCAGCGCAATATTAACAATATCTCGAAGTACAGCTTAATGCCTTAACGATATACTACACCGCTTTAACACTATTCAACTTACAAAGCCAGCTTAGATGGCCTGTGTGCATGGCCTCGTGCCTTATGCAGTGCTGCACCAGCATCTTTTTAGTGCTTGTACCGCTGAAGGAAATACCATAAGGGTTCTCTTGGTTAATCTCCTCATCGGTAAGGCTTAATATATGCTCCGTAGCTTTTTCGTGCACCAGTTTCAGCGCATCCAGTATCTCTTTCATGTTTGGCTCGGCTGTATGCAAGCTGCCATCGCTACCTAGCTTGTAGTGCTCAAGCCACTCTATGCCAGTGCCCTCGCCACCTGTGCCGCGAAGCACCAAAAAGTCTTCGGCCCATACTATGTGTGCACCCAGCCAGGCTATGCTGTTCAGCTTTACACCATTCAGTTCGTGTTGGTGGTATGGGTCGGCATTCTTTAGCAGACTAAAATACCAGCGCGTTAGGTCGCGCGTTTTTTGCAGCGTATCGGCAAGTACTGCGGCTTCTATGTTGCTCATGCGGTTGGGGTTTGGGTAGGGTAAATATAATCTTTACTGTTCTTTTGGCTTGACCCAAAAGAACCAAAAGGTCAAGGCTGCACTGCTTAAAGGCTAAATCGATTTCACTTCGCCTAAACTGCCCGGAACTTGTATGCTGTTTGCTCCGCAACAGCATACAAGTTCCGGGCAGTTTTACGGCTTCGTTACATCTATTCTTAACGCCAAAAGCAGTGAAGCCAATCCCAAAACCCTTTTAGTTAATAATTAATGCAAGATGCTTATTTGGCGCAGCAGCACCGCGCCAAATAAAAAACAGCCACATCAATTGCTGACGTGGCTGCATATATCTTTAATCTGCGTTGATCCGTGTTATCTGTATCATCCGCGTTCTAAATCATTCTATCTAATTAGCGTTACTGTACCTTTCAAAAGTACATCATCGCCGTTGCCGCGCTTGCCGCTTACTACGTAGCTGTATACGCCTATATCGCATTTTTTACCATTGAAAAGACCACTCCAACCATTGCCTTGGTTGTTGCTTTCAAATACTTTCTGACCCCAACGGTTGTATATCTGCATGTTGTAGTTCTGTAGTATTTCGCTGCGGCCAGGGTGCGGACGGAACTGGTTGTTTACACCATCGGGCGCGAAGGCAGTAGGCAGCCAAACCTGTATGCTGGTATCAGTGGCTTCTAGTTGCTCAACAAAAAATACGGTTACAGTATCGCTTTCCTGTACTGTAATGTACACAGCAGAATCGTAATTACTATAAATAGGGTTGTGGTATACAAACTCGTAGTGGTCGAAGGTGTAAGAATGAACAGCTCCGCTTGAAGAAGTAAATGTTCTACCCAGCGCCTCAAAATCTACATTATCGCCCGCAGCAAACTTAAACGACTTTGGATAACTAGCCGCCGTAACAGTAGTACCCGCTACAGTAACTGTACCTGCAAACACGTTCGGTGCACCTTCGGCTATTGGCTTGGCCACCACTATCTCGAACGAGTCGCGCGCAAAATGCGCAAATATGGTATCGTCGTTCATTACCGTAAAGGTCATAGGCTGGCTGGTATCGGTAGCCAATGGTGTGTGGCTTACTAGTTCCCAATGCTCGAAATAGTAGTTAGGGTTAGCTGTAGCTTGGCTGGTAATAACCGTAGTATCGCGCACGCGCATGTAACTAGGGAATGTATTGAACAAGTTGCCATTAACCGTTATGCTGCCTCCGTTATCGGGCACTGCTATTATGGTAAGGTTGCTTGAATCGGGTATAGGCGCCGTAAGAAAGTAAGCGTATACAGTATCGGACTGTGTAAGAACAAAGTTGATAGGGTTGGCTTGGTTGCTAGGGTTAGGCGTGCTAAGTACCACATGCCATTGCGCAAAGGCAAAGGTAGGGTTAGGCAGCGCTGCTATATTCAACGATGTATTGGTTTGGAAACGCAGTACAGAAGGATAGCTAGAAACGGTATTGCCATTTACTACCACATTGCCACCATTTCCAGGAAAAGCCACTACCGTCAAGTCAACACTATCGTTGCTAGGTATCAACACAAAGTTGGCTACCAAGGTGTCGTTTTGTGTAAGTGTAAATGTAGCATTGGCGGCAGCGGCATTAGGCAGAACACTATGGTGCAGCATGCTCCAGCCTGTAAAGTTGTAGCCTGCCGTAGGTGTAGCCGTAACAGCGGTAGGATTGCCACCAGGTATTTGCAGTACCGCAGGGTAGCTACCCGGTGTAGTACCATTTACACTTACGTTGCCACCACCGCCAGGGTTTACCAACACGGTAAGCGCAAAAGTATCGGGCTGTGCCGTGCTGTTAAAGTTAGCTATTAAGGTATCGTTAGCAGTAATGGTAAAACTAGCCGTTGCCGATGTATTATTGGGTGCTAGCGTATGGTGTAGCAACAGCCAGTTGGCAAATGTATAGCCACCCGTAGGCAAGGCTGATACATTAAGTACAGTACCATCCACAAATTGCATAACCGTAGGGTAACTAGGTGGCGTAACCCCGTTTACATCTACATTTCCACCACCAGCAGGGTTTACTAGTATAGTTAAACTAAACGTATCGGGCGGCGCTGCACCTGTAAAGTTGGCAACTAGCGTATCGTTCTGCGTAATAACAAAGCTAGCATTGGCGCTAGTGCTGTTAGGGCTAAGCGTGTGGTGCAGTGCCAACCAATTGGTAAAAGTAAAGCCCGTGTTAGCCGTAGCTGCTACGTTTACCAATGTACCACTTACAAACTGCAAGGTGGTAGGGTAAGTAGCAGGCGTAGTGCCGTTAGCGGTTATAGTGCCACCGTTAAGTGGGTTGGTAACTAGTGTAAGCGTAAAGGTATCGGGTGGTACTACAGTTGCTGTAAAGTTGGCAACCAAAGTATCGTTCTGTGTTATAGTAAAGCTAACATTTGGCGATGTAGTATTGGGGGCCAAAGTGTGGTGTAGCAATACCCAACTGGTAAAGGTAAAGCCGGTATTAGCTAGTGCCTGCAGGTTGACTACTGTTCCATCTACAATTTGCAATACCGTAGGGTAGCTTGAAAGCGTGTTGCCGTTTACGTTTACATTGCCCGAGCCAGATGGGTTAACCACTACGGTAAGGTTAAATGTATCGGGTGCTAGAAATACTGCTATCAAGGTATCGCGCTGGTTAAATGTAAAGCTGCCCGTGGCCGTATTGTTGTTAGGGTTAACGGTATGGTGAGCTAGCTGCCAGTGGCTAAAGGTATAGCCTGCGATAGGCGTAGCTACAAGGTTCAATAGCGTACCCGCGTTCATAGGTATGGTAACGGGTGCAGGTACAGGTAGGTTGTTTATAGTAACAGTACCATAACCAGGTTGCTGTATTATTACGGTAAGCGAATCGGGCACTACATTGCACTGGTCGAATACAACGGTCAAAGTATCGTTCTGCCTAAAGCAGAAGTAGCCTGTTTCCAATGTATCTACAGGGTTTACCAAAGTATGGTTAAGTAACCACTTGCTAAAAGTACAACCTGCTATAGGCACTGCTGCCACGTTCAACTGGCTACCTAGGGTATAAGTATAGTTTCCGCCATTAGTAACCGGTGTACCGTTAATGGTAACCGCCCCAGGGTTATTGCCTTGTAGCACCACATGCAGTTGGCCTGGTGTAGGGTTTATTTGTGTAAACACGGCTACTATCGAGTCGCCGCTATTACCTAGGTCAAGCCATATACTATCAGCATTTACGTTTGGCGATGGGGTATGGCTTACCAGTTGCCAATGGCTGAACTGCCAGCCAGTGGCAGGGTGCGCATCTAGCGTAATATTTATACCCCCATAATAGTTACCTGTAAATGGATATTGGTCGGGCGTAATAGAGTTAATGGTAACAGTACCCGCGCATGCTGGCGATACATTCAACTTAACCGGGTAAGGCCCGGTAAGTTGATAACACGGACCTAAGCCAGTTTGCACATTGTTACACCTACCACTTATTTGGCTACGGGTATAGTTTACGTGCTGCATCCATGTGTTGTAGCTGCCGCTCCAGCGGGTACATTGCCTTTGCATTTCGGGCTGTAGGCGCTGTATCATGGTATCCCAATGCGCTAGCATGTTAGGGCAATAGAAGGCCGTGTTAATTAAGTCGGCATATCTATTCACATACATCTGCTTAAACCCCGGGTTAGTCATTAGCTTATTGAATATACGCACGTGCCCCTCGTGTGGGTCGTTTGTATTGGCATATTGGCTAAGGCCCTGCACATCGCAAGGGTCGGCAGTGTTATCTGTTTCAGGCAGGCCTGTAAAGTTCTCGCCTAGGTCAAAGGTATTGTCTTGGTCCCACAGCCTGTATCGCCATTTTACTTCTTGCCCCGGCCTGCGGCCACGCCACCATGCGGTGTTCCAGTTTAGCCAGTCGCTATTTACGGTATAAGTGTTCAGCACAAAGTAGTCTATCAAACTCATACCATTAAAGCGCTGCATTACGTAGTTGTAATTGTTCTGGTTGGTCATAGGGTTTGCCACTATGTAGTTGAACAGGTTATTCCAGGCTGTATCGCTTCCTTCTTCAACCTGCATACCACCCCAGTATGCCAACATATCTACCCACTTTTCATCGTTGTTATAGTAGTAGTCGGTATAGTCTTTGTCTATACGCTCGCGGCTTTCGTACACGCCCCAGTACTGACCGTTTATGTAGGTAATGGCATTTTTAAAGCGGCGTACATCTAGGTTTAGGTTAAATTTTTCCGACAGGGTTTGTACGTAGGCATCGCGTGTGTAGGCGCTAGGGCCGTTGTTCCCCGGATAGTTATCAGAGCCTGCAGCCTTTAGTATTATCACGTCAAAATCGGTACGCGGACTTGTAGGGAACATCTTGTAGTCTATCTTGTTGGCATAGCCGTACTCGTCGCGCACATATAGCCTCATACCCTTTTGGGCGTAGTTCCAACTGTCGTTGCCATGCTTTCGCACATCCCCCTCCATCTGAAAAATACGCTGACCATTGGCACCAAAGTACTCCATACTAATAAGTGTCTCGTTGCCACTAGAAAAAAAATTGTTTGCTCCGGTTGACATATTAACAGCAGCAATAGACCATATTGGGAAGGTTGTTACAGGTTCGTTGATGAATATGGTATTGGTAACAGTAAAGCTGCCCGCGTGTGCATTGGTGTTATCGAAAGCACGGGCGCGCACTACTTTGGTACTGGTAAGCGATATAGGTCCCGTGTATAGAATGTTGGTACCCGAAGCTACATTGGTAGGTATGGCACCGTTAGTAGTATAATATATACTGGTATTAGCTTGGCTACAAGTAAGTGTTAATGACTGTGTACCTGTATAGAAACCTGCCGCTAAACTAAATACTGGTTGTGGTACATACTCCAAATGGGCACCACTATTTGCGGTTCCGGGTGTGGGTGGACCGTAAGGCGATGTGGCACCAGATTCAAAAACACCCCATGTTGCCGCTCCATCAGTTACTCTTCCTCGACTATGATTTCTCCGAGTAGGCAATACATCTATCGAATCCATAAATGTGCCGTTCACATCGGTAAGGCATGCCTCCTCGGTATAGTTGCTTTGGGTAAGCTTAAAGTTGGTGTGGTACTGGCCACTTATTAGCCCATCTCTGCTATCGCATATAAATATCCTGCGCGCGCCAGCATTTAATGTAACGCCGTTTGGTATAGTCCACTTCAACGGCTGCTGTCTATTATCGCTTAGGTGCCAGCCACCTATGTTTACCGCTGCGCTGCCTGCATTGTATATTTCTATCCAGTCTTCGTATGCCCCTGTGGCATCGGCGTACTGGCTTTTGTTAGCTGCACTGTACTCGTTAATAACTACCTGTGCATGTAGCTGGTAGCTAATACATAGGAGCATTATTCCCATAATGCCCGCTAAGGAAATTTTCCCCATAGTGTGTTCTTAATTGAAAAGCCTACGAATTTAACATGTTCCGTGAAATAAGATAATGTTTTAGTAAAGCTGGTTGTATGTGTTTAAAAGCCCCATATTGGCTGAGAGGGGATTGGAATAATTACCCCTAAAAAGCTGACAACTATCATACTTTCTGCAATTGCCTACGGTATGCTTTTTTTGAAAAATAGCCAAACACATCTGTCTATTAATGGTTTTTAGCGAAAATTTCGATTGATTTTCGCTTCTAATATTTATCTTGTGGCTTATGAAGAAAACTAAGTGGATTGTATTTTTTTCGGTAATTGTACTATTGATTGTTGGGGCTTCATTTTCTATTGGCATTAAAAAGAGTGATAAGTTCAAAATATACTTTGATGAGAAGCTTATAGCAGGCAAAAACGAATATTTAGCTGATAGTGTAAGGGGTTTAAGCAAAATGAAACGCCCCAATGTAATACTGATTTTAGCTGACGACCTTGGACAAACAGATATATCTTTATACGGCAACAAAATCGTTTCTACACCAAATATAGATGGTATAGGCAGGCGCGGTGCCACATTTACCGAAGGTTATATTTCATCGCCAGTTTGCTCGCCAAGCCGTGCGGGGTTAATTACGGGCCGTTACCAGCAGCGCTTCGGGCACGAGTTTCAGCCCAATAACCGATACTTGAATAACGTATTTGAATACATTGGTTTTAAAATAATGCCAAGGTTTAGGCCTGTTACACCTATCAAAACAAAGTATGTACCCGAAACCGAAGAGCGCATGCGCCAAGGTTTACCTCCTTCGGAAATAACGATGGCCGAAATGCTGAAAAAATACGGCTATACCAATGCACTGATAGGTAAGTGGCACCTGGGCGCTGCCGACTTTGCCATACCTTGCAACAGAGGGTTCGACTACCAGTATGGTTTTTACGAAGCGTTTACCTTATATACACCTACCAAAAACGATACTGATGATATAGTGGATGTGCCCGCCAAGCGCGACTTTATGGACCACCACCAGTGGAAAACCGCCGAAGGCCGCGAAGGCAACTGCGCTATATTGCGCAACTGCTGCGAGCGCCAAGAGGAAAGCAAATACCTAACCGATAAACTTACCGACGAAGCCATAGCATTTGTAGATAGAAGCAAGGACCAACCTTTCTTTTTATACCTACCTTACAATGCGCCACACGCACCGCTGCAAGTACCTAAGCAGTACTACGAGCAGTTTGGGCATATAAAGGACCCAGTAAAGCGCGTGTATGCAGCCATGATAAAAAAGCTAGATGACGAAGTAGGCCGCCTGCTTAGCCATGTAGATAGCTTGGGCTTAGGCGAAAATACCATCATTGTTTTTTTGAGCGATAATGGTGGCGCGGTGTATAACGGCACTACCGATAATGCTCCATACCGTGGCGGTAAGCTTACCAACTTTGAAGGGGGGCTGCGCGTACCTTTTATGATGGAATGGAAAGGAAAAATAAAACCAGGAACAGTGTACTCTAACCCCGTGATATCTTTAGATGTATTTAGCACCATTGCAGCAGCTATAGGTATAGAGCTACCGCAAGATAGAAAGTATGACGGTGTAGATTTGATACCATATGTAAATGGCGATAGCACAGGTGTGCCGCACCAAGTACTTTTTTGGCGCAGCGACTTTAACGTAGCAGTGCGCGAAGGCGAATGGAAATATGTAAGCAATGCTTACAATGGCGAGAAGGTACTGTACAACATGCGCGAGGATAGTGTAGAGCGCAAGAACCTATATTACCTAAAACCCGATGTGGTAAAACACCTTACCGACGACCTAGCCGTGTGGGAAACCGAAATGGTAAAACCGCTATGGCCTAGGGTAGTAAACTATGTATACAAGGATGATGAAGGCAAGCATGTATTCGCCTTTTAGCCTATTGGTAGAAAAGGCTAACCAGTAGCAGCAAAGTGATCGTCGTATTGGCTAATGACAAAGTTATCGGGCATTACCATTGTTTTAAGTAGGCTAAAATGGAATTTAGAACCTTTGCCTTGCTCACTTTCTACCCATATTCTACCGCCATAGTTTTCTACTATCTTTTTGCAAATGGCTAATCCCACTCCTGTGCCTTCGTATGTATCGGCAGTATGCAGCCTGCGGA
>JAFDYM010000233.1 GCA_018267435.1 Bacteroidota bacterium
AATGCCATAGAGCAAATGCGCATGAGCGGTAAGAGTATACTTTCTGGTCCGCCACCTGATAGGATTAAGAAGGAAGAGCCGAAGCCGGCAGAGCAAGCACCTGTTAAAGAAGAAGTGCCAGCCGAAGAGCGCAAAGCAGAACCTGCCCAGGAGCAACCTAAGAGCGAAGCACCTGCTGAACCAAAGGCAGATAAGCCTGCCGACAATAGTGTGCAAGTAAGCGAACCAGAAAGTGCTGCGCCAGCTAAGGGCAAGAAGAAAGGTAAGCAAGAAGAGGTTCCGAAGGAGGAAGCTAAACCTGCGGCTGAGCAACCTGCAAGCGAAGCACCGAAAGTAGAGGCGCCAGCCGATAATGGTGTACAAGTAAGTGAGCCAGATGCTGCACCTGCCAAGGAAAAGGGCAAGAAGAAAAAAGGTAAGGAAGAGGAAGTGCCTACCGAAGAGCCGAAGTAATATTAAGCTAGTAAATGAAGCGGTCTGTGTTTATACATGGACCGCTTCTTCATTATGGTACATAGCTTCTATTAAATGACCGTAGCGTTCGTTGATGGCTTTGCGCTTAAGCTTTAGGGTTGGTGTTAGTTCTCCTGTTTCCGAAGTCCATTCTTCTTGCAGTAAAGTGTATTTTTTTATCTGCTCCCACTTGCCAAATTCGGCATTACGCTTGTTTATCTCGCCATCTAGTAATGTCAATACTTGCTTGTGGTCTGTTATGCTATTGCTTAGGTCGATCTTGTTTTCCTTCGCCCAATCTTTTATATCGGGTAATGATAAAACAATGAGTGCGGCAACATATTTGCGCGAGTCGCCTACTACCATCATTTGTTCAATAAATCGACATTCCTTCATTTTGTTTTCGATAGCCTGAGGTGCTACATATTTGCCGCCCGATGTTTTGAAAAGCTCTTTTTTACGGTCGGTTATTTTTAGGAATTTGCCGTCTTGCAGTTCGCCTATATCGCCCGTGTGGAACCAGCCATCTTTGTCTATTACTTCAGCGGTTAAGTCGGGGCGGTTGTAGTAGCCCATCATTATGTTAGGGCCCTTGGCTAGTATCTCACCATCCTCTGCAAACTTTATCTCAACGTTAGGTACGGGCAAACCTACAGTGCCTATTACGCGCTCGCTTTCATCTGGTCGATTAGCGCACAGTACAGGCGAGGTTTCGGTAAGTCCATAGCCTTCTAGCAATACAATACCTGCTGCGCTGAAAAGCTTAACCAGGCGTGGTTGAATAGGCGCTGCACCTGTAACAATAAAGTGCACATTGCCACCTAGGGCTTCGTGCCATTTGGTAAATACAAGTTTGCGGGCAATGTATAATTGAAGGTTGTACCACCAACTTCGTTTTGCGCCAAGTTCATATTGCAAGCCTAGGTCGATGCTCCAAAAGAATAGCTTACGCTTAAAGCCTGTTAAGGCATGGCCGCGCGCCATAATGCGCTCATATACTTTCTCTAGTAACCTTGGTACTGTAGTAAAGCAGAACGGTTGTACTTCCTTCAAGTTCTCTGCAATGGTATCCATGCTTTCAGCATAGTATATGTGCAAACCAATACCTAGGTATGAGAAGAATACCATACGCTCAAAACTATGGCAGAGCGGTAGAAAGCTAAGCGCTTTTTCACCCGTCATAAATGGGGTGATTTGCTGTATGCTATGTATGTTGCTGCTTATGTTGCGGTGGCTAAGCATTACACCTTTAGGGTTGCCCGTAGTGCCCGAAGTGTAAATGATAGTTGCTAAGTCTTCCTCGTTTATAGTAGACTTAATACTGTCGATATGTGCTACATCAACTTGCTGTGGTAGCTCGTTCCAAAAGTGTTTAGCGCCATCTATTTTATCGAAGGTGTAAATGTCTTGCAAGGTAGGGGCAATATGCAATAGAGGTTTTACCTTTTTGTAGATGTTCGCATCGCCTACAAAGGCGTATTTAATACCTGCATCCTTGAATATAAATTCATAATCGGCTTGCGATATGGTGGGGTACATCGGCACAAGAACAACTCCTAGTTGCTGTGCACCTATATCTACAAAGTTCCACTCTGGGCGGTTGTTGGCTATTATGGCAATCTTATCGTCTTTACCTAAACCAAGGTTCAGTAATAGTTGGCTTACCTCATTTGCCTTTTGTTGTGTCTCCGTGTAGGTATAGTGTTTCCATTGCTTGTTTACCTTCGAAGAAAGGAAATGTTTGTTAGGCCATTGTGCTACCTTCTCGGTAAGAAAATCGAATAGACGCTTAGTTTCCATAAGCACTTTGTTTTAATGTATGCTTGGCCTAGCTTGCTATTTTATAAGCTTGCTGATGGCTTTAAATTCATCGGTGCCTGCTTTTTCAAGCAGCATAAATAGTATCATTTCTACCGATACAATGTAGGCACCCGCTTGGCGCATACGCTCCAGGGCAAGTTGCTTATTCTGCAGTGTGCGGCTAGAAACTGCATCGGCCACTACGTGCACTCTATAGCCTTGTTGTAAAGCATCTAGCGCAGTCTTCAATACGCATATATGCGCTTCTACACCACAAATGACAATGTCTTTCACATTCGTCAACTTCAGCTGCTCACTTACATCTTCGTTCAGCATACAGCTAAAGCTCATCTTCTCTATC
>JAFDYM010000234.1 GCA_018267435.1 Bacteroidota bacterium
AGAAACAAAGGGACAACTATTCGAAAGTTTGATTGAGCACCCTGCTGTAATAGCCAAGCGTAGGGTAGGCTTACTAATGGCGGTAGAGTTTAAAGACTTCGACCAGAACAAACGCATCATAGATAGGTGTAT
Organism: Bacteroidota bacterium; assembly: GCA_018267435.1. Lineage (GTDB taxonomy): Bacteria > Bacteroidota > Bacteroidia > Chitinophagales > LD1 > Bog-950. The sequence continues at coordinate 133 of JAFDYM010000234.1, forward strand.
AGAGAAAGGCGTGTTGACAGATTGGTTCCTGTTCTCTGCCAACAGTATGCGCATAGCCCCACCGCTTATTATTACCGAAGCACAAATACGCCATGCCTGTGCCGTTATAAATGAGGCGATAGAAGAGGTAGCTTAGATTGGGTGCGGAGAAATTTTACTCTTGTTTGTTATAAAGCAAGCGCACACTTTTGCCCTCATAGAAGTTTTGACCCACGCCTAAATAGGGGCTGTCTTTCTTAGTAATTATCCATGTTCCCTGACCCTGACTATAAACTGCCTTGCCGTGCAGTCTATTTAGATATGCTTTAAGATGATACTCGGCTATAAACTCATTATGTTGGTCTAGCAAGCTTTTATCTTCAGCCATTATCTCGCTTACTCTTTCCAAGTCCCTTAGCATATCTACATCGCGTATTATGTTGCCCGTATTCCATACAGAAAGCAATACCATAGCTGCTATGCATAGCGTAGAAAGCACGCCTATACCTATACGTACCTTGGCAATAACAAGCCTCTCGCATAGGATACGCACTGGCGATGCTGTAAGCAATGCAAAGCCTAGCGCAAATACAGGTATGGCAGGTACAACATAAAAAGCGCTCTGCTTATTGCTAAGCATAATAGGCAGCGTGGCGCAAAGGCCCAGCAGCAGCAACCGTATGCCGAGCGTTCTTTCTTGCCTATCATCTTTAAAGGGCAGCCACCGTTTGCCTATCAACACCACCGCCGCTATTATCAGCAATGGCAATAGTGCTTTCAATAAATTAGGTATAAGCTGTAGTCTGTTTAATAGCGATGCTCCTTCTGTACTTATAGATGGCGATATTTGTGTATTGAGATATGCACTTGCTAACTGCCGTGCATCTGGCAATAGCAATAAGCCGCTTAGCAATAGCGCAAGGGTTACAGCCATTATGGTAGAAAATGCAACAGCTTTTTTAAGTGTAAAGCCTCCCCTTACTTCTACGAATAACATAGGCGCAGCCAATACAAATAAACCCACAGGCCCTTTGCACAGCACCGCAGCAAAAACAAACATGCCACTCAATACAGCCATAGCAAGCATCTGTTTGCCATTGCGCACATAAGCCAGTACAGCTATAAGCGCCGCGGTGGTAAATAGGCTCATACTGTTCTCAAGCAAATTGCTGCTATAGCCCCAACTTATAATGGGTGATACCAACCATAGCAGACATGGCAACCATGCGTATGCTTTCAGTTTCTTATCTGTTACTAATACGCGCCAGCCCAATACAATAAGTACTAATTGAGCTAGGGCGCATAGCATACTGTATAGCTTATCCATGTAGTATGTCGTACCAAAAATTTTAAAAAAACTGCCTTGCATTACAAATGCCAATGGCGGATGCCCTACGTAGGCCCCGTTCTCGTAGTACCGTTCTTGTAGGTGAAAGTAGCTGCCAGTACCCTCGGCATATAGCTTGGCTACCGAGGCATTGATAACCCCATCCATAAACATACCATAGGTAAACAGGTTGGGCAGCCATAGGCTAGCTGCCACGGCGGTAATAAGTAAAGTAAATGCTACGCTTGCTCTCACGCTTGCTAATAATACCGCAAAATAGGTAAATGTTCTTTTATAGTTTTGCGGTGTAAAACAAATACATGAGCAAGCAAGGTGATTGGTTTAAGAGTAATGTGATAGGTAGGCTAGCTGCATACTTTATGCAGGGTTTATTGTTGATAGCTCCTGCCTTTGTTACGGTATACGCCATCTTCTATATTTTCAATGTATTCGATAGCCATGTTAACGACGTTTTCGAATACATCTTCAAGTTCCGTTTTCCAGGTTTGGGTTTAGTAGTAATGGTGGCCTTCATCACCTTTGTTGGCTTTGTAGGTTCGCTTGTAATAGTGCGCCCACTATTGAATTTGTTCGATTTGCTGTTGGAGAAAACGCCATTGGTAAAGGACATCTATTCATCGTTGAAAGATTTCTTTGGTGCATTCATCAGCAACAAAAAGAAATTCAACAAGCCCGTAATGTTCGAAATGGGTAAAGGCAGCGGTGTATATAAGTTAGGCTTTATAACGCAGGACGACCTTAGCGAATTGAACATACTGGATAAGGTAGCTGTGTACACACCCCTATCATACAACCTAAGCGGTATAATGTACATAGTAAACCGCGACCAAGTTGAGGTATTGAATGATGTAGCCGCAGGCGACATGATGAAGTTTATAGTAAGCGGCGGTGTAACTGAGATAGACGATGAAGAAGAAGTGCCCGCCAAACCTGTAAGCGCCAACCTACAACAGGGCGAAAACATATAGCCCTACTTTAACCTGTCAAGCCTGTACTTGGCAAGCACCTTGTACTTGTTCTCGGTGCGCGAATCTATCAACGATTGAAAGCAAGCCCTTGCCTCGTGCATTATATTCAGCTTAGCTAGTGCCAAGCCGCTAAAGTATATAGCCGCACTTACCTTAAAGCTATCTTTAGATGCACGCAGCAACTTAAAAGCCTCTACCGCTTTTTCGTTTTCGCCGGCGCGGTATAGGGCATAGCCATAGCACATGCGCCAGTACTCGCTCTTATCTATATCTAGCTGCATGGCACATTGCTCGCCTTCTTCAAGCAGTTGCGTAGCTGCGCTGTAGTTGCGTATGCGGGTTTGCTGTATACCGTAGCGTATGTAGGGTTCGCAGTTGGCAAACTGCCTTACGGCGCGTGTATGCACCAGCGCCTTGTACGCTTCAGGCGCATTCATGTTTACGGTATTATTATAGTCGGCTAGCGTAAACGAATCGCGGAACTGCAACAGATGCTTGGCAAACTGGCACTCGCCATAATAAGCATTGCTATCTACTACATCTACAAAATACTTTAGCGTATTGTAATAGTTGGCCGAGCTATCGGCAAACTGGCGCATGCCGTAGTAGAACTTATCCATTTTGCGGTCGTACACGCGCGAGTAGGTATTGAATACATCTTGCGCATTATCGAAATAACCAAGCTCGCTATATATGTAAGCGCCATTCAAAAAACTGGTTTCGTCTACCGTTTTAAAATTGAAGGTAGAGTCGAGCCAGTCAAGCGCTTGGTTTATTCTACCCTCGTAGTAATACTCCGATGCTATATCGCTACGTACACCTGCCACGCTAGGAAAAAGCTTAGCTATATAAGCATACACTTCCATGGCCTCGTCAAAATGGGCACGCTCCTTTACCTTGCGTGCATACTCGTTTAAGTTAAATGCTTGCTCGCCATTATCGGCTTCGTGCTGCTTAATGCTAAGTATGGCAAGCTTTAGCTTAGGCAGGTTAATGCTCATGGCATATAGCATGGCTAGCCCCTTGCGTATATCTAAGCGGTTGCTATCTATTTGTAAGCACTTTTGCCATAGTGCTTCTACCTCTGCTTCGGTTTTAGGGCTTACTATTTTTTTCTGTTCGGGTGTAAGGCTGAATGTGCCCGAAAAAATACTTTCATCATTATCGGTGTACACCTCGGGCGCTACCTCATTTATCAGGTCGCGGTTCAGTATTACGTTGCCGCGCATCATCAGCGCATCTACATTCTTGGGGTTCCTTTTTATTATAGAATCGAGGTAACTAAGGGCCACATCGTACTTGCCCTGCTGTATGTAGCCAGTAGTTACCACCACTACCTCTGGCTGTTGCTGCTGGGCAAATGTTTGGCTGCCAAGTAATATGGTTATAAGAAAAACGAATGCGTGTTTCATGTGTGGCAAAGGTATATGCTATAGCTTATGGTAAACGTTATAATGTATTAATGCTGCTATTCCCAGTGTTTGTAGCTAGCCTTATAATCTATCATTATGTTTAGATAATTGATGTAGCGCTCCTCGGCTATTTTACCTTCTTGATAAGCCTGCTTTACGGCGCAACCGGGTTCGTTTTCGTGTAGGCAGTTATTGAATTTACAGTTGTTCAATATGGCGCGCATCTCTACAAAGTAGTGCGATATCTCTTCAGGCTTAAAGTCCATAATACCAAACTCGCGTATACCGGGTGTATCTATTACACCACCGCCAAAACTTAGCGGGTGCATTTCGGCAAATGTAGTGGTGTGCATACCCTTACCTGTAATGCGCGATACCTCCATAGTGCGCAGGTTAAGCGTTGGCTCTACGGCGTTCATCAGTGTGCTTTTGCCCACGCCCGAGTGCCCCGACACCAACGATGTTTTATCTTTCATCAGTGCCTGCACTTCATCAATATGTTCGCGGTTAAGGGCCGAAACGAATAAAGTTTTGTAGCCTATGTTTTGGTAAATGCTAGCTACATATTCCTGCTTCTTCTGCGTTTTTACATCTAGCAAATCTTGCTTGTTGAACACTATCACCACAGGTATATGGTAAGCCTCCGCAGTTAGCAGAAACCTATCGATAAACCCCGTGCTGGTGCGCGGGTTAGCCATGGTTACTATCAGCAGGGCTTGGTCAATATTGGCAGCTATTATTTGCCTGGCACCTTTGTGCTTGGGCGATGAACGCAGGATGTAGTTATCGCGCGGCTCTATTTCGGCTATGGTAAGGTCGCCGCTATCGGTGCGCTCCAGCACTACCCTGTCGCCCACGGCTATAGGGTTGCTGTCCTTCTCCTTGCTTTCATCTAGGCGGAAAATACCTTTCAAGCGGCACTTTACAACCTCGCCTATGGTGTTCCTCACCTCGTACCAACTACCTGTAGATTTTATGACTACTCCGTTCATTTATGATTACACCGATTGTTTTATGATTACGC
>JAFDYM010000235.1 GCA_018267435.1 Bacteroidota bacterium
AATACTTTTTATCCTTACTGCGTATGTATAGCATGCTTATGCTGTCAAGCAATGTTTCTTTACAGTCGAAACTATCAACAAATACCTTCGAGGCATTAGCCTTTATAAAGTCGATGCGCTTGTCTACGCTATCAAGTAGAAAACAAGGGTGGTATACAGGCTTTGCTGTTTGCGCCTGCATGGTGCAGGTGGCTAGTAGTAGAAGGATAGATACAAAGAGGGATTTCAATTTCATGGTATAAATATACAAAGGCTGCCTTTTTGCCCTACCTTAATAATGGTATTAATTGGCTAGAAGTGTTGAGACAAAGCTGCTATTTAGTTTTTTTATGCTTTGGTATAAAGTATATGGCTCAACTTTGAACTATAAGTGCCGCAGATGATAAGATTAGGTTTATTGCTATTGGCTTCGGCATTGCTACTGCCAGGTAAAAAGGTGAACGTAGTCAGCCTTGAGCAACTACAGGCTACGGCTATTAAGCCTAATAACGATAGCTTATATATAGTAAACTTTTGGGCTACTTGGTGTAAGCCATGTGTAGGCGAAATGCCTTATTTTGAAGAAGCGAATACTAAATTTGGTGCACAGAAGGCCAAGGTGGTGTTTGTAAGTTTGAACTCGGCTAAAGAAGAAGCAAGCGTAGAGAAGTTTATAGCAGCGAAGAATATACAAAGCGAGGTGCTGCTGCTAAATGCTGGTAACCCGAATGTATGGATAGATAAGATAGAACCTGAATGGAGTGGCAGCATACCTGCCACGATTATGTATAAGCGTGGTAAAAAAGTTTTCTTTCACGAAGGGGAACTGAAACAAGCAGAATTAGACTCGATAATAAAAACCAAAACCAACTAAAGATGAAAAAACTAGCAACGCTGTTTGTGCTGTTTGTAGCACTGGCATCATTTAAGCATGGCGACCACGGCTACCATATTGGTAACGAAGCGGCCGACTTTAAACTGAAAAACATAGATGGCAAAATGGTATCGCTAGCCGATATGAAAGATGCCAAAGGCTATATTGTTGTATTTACCTGCAACCACTGCCCATTCAGTAAAAAGTACGAGGACAGGATAATAGCGCTTGATAAGAAGTACAAAAAGCAAGGCTACCCTGTAGTGGCTATCAATAGCAACGACCCTGTAGTATCGCCAGAGGATAGCTATGACAAAATGATAGAGCGTGCCAAGCAGAAGAAGTTCAGCTTCCCTTATTTGTATGATGAGTCGCAAACCATAGCTAAAACCTATGGTGCTACACGTACACCGCACGTATTTGTATTGCAGAAAAACGGCTCGGTAAACAACGTGAAATATATAGGTGCTATAGATGATAACAGCGACGATGCCAAGGCGGTAACTGCCAAGTATGTTGAGCAAGCGGTAGATGCACTGGTAGCTGGTAAAGAAGTAGCAACAACTACTACCAAAGCCATAGGCTGCACCATTAAGTGGAAGGCTGCTCAATAGAAACTATAATGTGAAAAAGAGACAGGGGACAAGTGATGCTACGCGCATTGTTTGTCCCCTGTTATTTTTGTATTCTTCTTACCGCCTATACGCCTTAGTGGCTATGCTGTTCACCTTTGCCCTTTCACGCTTACTACAGCTCTTCAAACTCTATGCGCTTTACCTTCCACCAAAAGCGCCACATAAGGGCTATGGCAGCTACGGTAAGGCCTATTATAAAGCCTAACCACAAGCCGTTTATGCCAAGGCTGGTGTGGAAGCCTAGGTAATAGCTGCTAGGTATCATTATTAGCCAGTAGCTTATAAAGGCTATGGCCGATGGTATCTTCACGTCTTGTATACCACGCAGCACGCCTGCCGCTGCCGATTGTAGTCCATCGCTTATTTGGAAGAAGGCAGCAAACAGCAATAAGGTGGCTGTTACTTTTATTAGCTCTGCATCATTAGTATATAACAAAGGCAATAGTTTATGCCCTGCTAAAAACACAATTGCAAATACTATTTCAAGAGCTATGGTAAGCATAAAAATGGTGTTGCCTGCCACACGGGCATCTTCTTTGTCTTTGGCGCCATAAGCGTAGCCGGTCATAATAGTGCCGGCAGATGAAATACCCGTAAGCACCATAAAAGTAATAGATGCCAAACCAATGGCTATTTGGTGCGATGCCAAGAACATTACACCTAGCCAACCACTCATCATTTGCGTAATACTAAATGCTGCAACCTCAAAGAAAAACTGTAAGCCTGCAGGTACGCCAATGGTAAGTATTTGCTTGATGTATGTTTTACCCTGTGTTTGTAAGCGTGTATAAGCTATACGCAAATCGGCTATTTGTTTATCGTAGGCTATACAGCCAAACATAAACAGCATCATGCTTACACGGGTAATAGAAGTAGCTATAGCGGCTCCTTCTATACTAAGTTTTGGTGCCCCAAGGTTACCGTATATCAATACCCAGTTAAGGCATACGTTCATTAGTAGGCCCCCTAGGTTAACCATCATGCCCACCCTGGTGCGCCCCATGCCATCAAACAACTGCTTGCATACGCTAAACATAAGCATGGCAACGGTAGATAGGTTAAGGATGCGCAGATACTTTTGTGCAGGTAGGTTTACTATTTCATCTTGCTTAAAAAGGTAGATATGCTCGGTAAAAAACCAAGTGCCTATGCTAAAAAGTATGGCAAGCACAGCCGCCACTATAATTCCTGAGCGGAATACTCCTATGGCTTTCCATTCGTTCTTTTCGCCGAAAGCTTCGGATACCAACGGCGAAACACCGAACAGTATACCGAGCGCCAAAAGGTTTACCAGCCAGTATACATTATTGGCAAAGCCCGATGCGGCTATATATTCCGACCCTAATGCACCTACTTGTATGGTGTCGAAAAAGCCCATTAGCACAGTACCGAGCTGACCTATGATAATAGGCCAAGCCAAGTTGAGCGCTTGGCTTAATTTATGTCTATATGTTTCACTAAGCGTAAACATGTTTTTTGTTTTAAGAATCAATGCAATTACTACATAGAGGTAGCAGGGGTGTTGAACAGCCGAGTTAAGTTTAGGAAAGTAGTGATATTCTCTGCGCGGCTCTCTGTGTTCTCTGTTTTGTCTACGTAGTGGTTTCTTTTTTTCGGGTTAATGCAAAAGCAAAAACCCCGTTGGTAAAACCAACAGGGTCAACTTTATTTGGAAAGAATCCGTGCTTAGCGGATGCTTACTTTTCAGTTTTGTCTATCAACACCTTGCCGCGGTAAACTAGTTTGTCTTCGCTCCAGTGTGCGCGGTGCAAAAGGTGTGCTTCACCTGTTGTTTGGTCAACACCTGTAGTAGGTGCTACTGCCTTGTAGTGAGTCCTTCTTTTATCCCTACGTGCTTTCGAGATTTTATGTTTAGGATTTGGCATGGCTTAAATATTTACTATTGTTATTAATTAATTTATTCCTCTTATTGTTTCTTCAGTTTGCTTAGTGCATCCCACCTAGGGTCCATTTCGCCATCGGTAGGTTTTGCAGCTTTCTCTTTGTTCTCTTTCAAGTACTTCAACACATCTGGGTTACAACCTTCTTCACCATTAGGCTTTTTAGGGTGTATCAGCTGCATTGGCAGGCAAAGGTTTATGTATTCATACACCAGTTGCGATACATCTATTATCGATTCCTCGCGGGCTATATACATTACCTCGTCGTCGTTGCCCATTTCGTCAGGGTTTTCGGCAAACTTTACGTATAAAGTATAGTCGCCAAATATCTCCTTATCGAAAGGTTCCAAACAACGGTCGCATTCTACCTTTACAGTTCCATCTATATAGAACTTAAGTATAAAGAACGTTTCCTTTTTCTCGAACTCCAGCTTAACGTGCACCTTACAGTCCTTGATAAGCGAATCTTCAAAATGTTTGAAGAAATTGCCATCAATGTCGTAATCAAACCTGTGTGCCCCAAGCTTTAGGCCTACATAAGGTATTTCAAACTCTCTTAATCCTTTCACGACAATATAATTTACAGTGGCGCTACAGCTTTCAACTTCCTCTTATTACTCAAACAACATTTACGGCTTTCGCGAAAAGGACGGCAAATATAGCCCGAATTGTGGAAAAACAAAACCCCGCAACTATAATAATGTACAGCTACGGGGCTAAAGTGCTATCTTTTTATTACTGTTCGTATGTTATAAGCACATTGAAGGGCTGATTTAACACAGAGCCTGAGTTTAGGGTAGTGGTTTCTAGCGTAAATACACTGTTTTGTATAGACCATCCGTATTCTTTGCCCGTTAAACCCAAGGAGCCTGTGACAGGGCTGAGCAAGCCGCCAGCAGCGCTATTAATGAAAACCTGTACATCTAATATTTTATTGTCGGGTATACCTAAAGGTATAGATGTAGTGCCGCCAGCTGCTGCAGGTGCAGTACCCGAAAACTTCTTCATTTTTATTATAGGTGCAT
>JAFDYM010000236.1 GCA_018267435.1 Bacteroidota bacterium
GTTATGGCGGCTATAGCTATAATTGGAACGGTGGCGCATATACGCAGCAAACGTATCCCGGTATAGGCGCGGGTACATACGCAGTTACGGTTACCGATGGCGTTTGTACAGCTACTGCATCGTACGTGCTTGACCAACCTACACCGCTTACTGCTACTATAACCAATACCGCTGCCAACTGTAATACTAACAACGGTACTGCCACACTTACCATAAGCGGCGGTACACCTGGCTACCAAACGGTATGGCCGGGTGGTTACACTACTAATACGCCTACAAGCACTGCCACAGGCTTAGCGCCTGGTGTATATATTCCCGATTTTCACGATGCCAACAACTGCTCTGCGCTTTTGCAATATAGCACTACGGTTGCATCATTGCCTTGCGGCTACAACCTTAGTACTGCATCTACCGATGTAAGCTGCTTTGGCGGCAGCAACGGTAGTGTATCGGTAACGGTAACAGGTGGTGGCGTTACCAATCCTGTAACTATTACTTGGACCCGCAGCGGTAGCAACGTAGGCAATACTGCTACGCTGAATAACGTAATAGCAGGCGTATACACTTATAACTGGAGCGATGGTGCAGGCCAAACCTTTACAGGCAACCTTACCGTTAACCAGCCTAGCGGCGCCATGGCTGTAAGTATGACTACGCTCAATACTAGTTGCGCCGGTACTAACGATGGACAGGCACTGGCTAACGTTACTGCCAACGGCGATTCGCCATATAACTATGCGTGGAACCCCGCGCAGCCTAATGCCCCCTCCGCTAGTGGCCTAAGTGCTGGCAACTATTCGGTAACTGTTACCGATAGTAAGGGGTGTACCGCTGCTGCCACAGGTGCCGTTACCGGGCCCCCTACCTTGGCTGTAACCACAGTAGCTGTAAACGATAGCTGCTATCAAAGCAACAAGGGCCAAGCTACTGCCAACCCTACAGGTGGCACGCCGCCTTATACTTATTACTGGAGCAACATTTCTTCGGCCCAAACCAACCTTAGCCTTGGTGCAGGTACGTATACTGTAACTGTAACCGATGATAATGGTTGTACTATAGGTGGCAGTGCTACCATAAGCGAGCCACCTGCATTTACACATACTATAGCTTCGCAGAATGTAACATGCAACGGTGCCAATACAGGTAGTATCACTATTACGCCACAGGGTGGCACACCTAGTTATTCTTATACTTGGAACCCCGCCACTGCTACAGGTGCCAACCCTACAGGCTTGGCTGCTGGCCAGTACAACGTAACTATTACCGATAACAACGGCTGCCAGCGCTTAGATAGTGCTACGCTTACGCAGCCAGCCACGGCATTGAATGTAGTAATGTCTCACACCGATGTGCGCTGCTATGGTGGCAGCGATGGTAGTGTTACTTTTACTGTAAGCGGTGGTACTCCTCCTTACACCTATATGGGCAACCCCATACCGCCAGGTACCACCACGCTTAGCAACGTGCCTGCCAGTACATATACGGGCAACTTGACCGATGCTGTAGGTTGTACCTTCCCTATAAACGTAACGGTAAGCCAACCGCAGCCGCAAAGCTTAAATGTAACAGGTACCAATAACCAATGTAACGGTGCTGCTACAGGCTCGGCTAGTGCCAACTTTGTAAATGCTACGGGTGCGGTAAGCTATGTGTGGAGCAATACGGCGCAAACCACTGCTACCATTGCCAACCTTGCAGCTAATACATATAATGTAACTGCAACCGATGCCAATAGTTGCACCCAAACAGGCAGCTATACGGTTACTGAGCCTGCGGCACCTGTAATGACGGTGAACGTAACCAACGCCGCCTGCTTTGGCGGTAATGGTAGCGCTACCGCACAGCCACAGGGCGCGGGCACTTATACCTATGTATGGAGCGGTACTACTGCCACTACCGTTACCGTTAACTTGCCAGCAGGCACTAACTATACAGTAACTGCTACCGATGCCAACCAGTGCAACCAAACGGCTACCTTTAATGTAACCGAGCCAGCGGGCATGACCATAACCGACCAAACCACTAGCGTGCCTTGCCACGGCGATAGTACGGGTGTAATACAGCTAACGGTAAGTGGCGGCACTGGCCCTAACTATACTTATGCATGGAGCCCTAACGTAAGCACCAGCAGCCTAGCTACTAACCTATGGGCCGCTACCTACAGTGTAACGGTAACCGACCAAGCAAGCTGTAACCAAACCTATAGCGTAACGGTAACCGAACCTGCACAGGCACTTACACTTGGGGTGCAAAGCACCAACGTATCTTGTTTTGGGCAGAACAATGGTACCATTACCCTAACTGTAACAGGGGGTACGCCAAACTATAACTATGTATGGAACCCGAACGTAAGCAATAATAACAGTGCCAGCAACCTTAGCCCTGGCAACTATACCATTACCGTAACCGATGCCAACGGCTGTTCTGCTATGCCTATTATTACCATATCGGAGCCTAGCCAAGCATTGGTGCTTGATACTACCGCTACCGACCTTACTTGCTACCAAAGCAACAACGGTACGGCTAGTGTAACTGCTACAGGTGGTACCTTGCCGTATGTTTATAATTGGAGCGGTAGCCTGCCTTCAAACGCTAGCCAAACAGGCTTGGCAGCAGGGCCGTATACTATTACCGTAGTAGATAACAATAACTGTAGCGCCACTGCCAATTTTGTGCTTACACAGCCAGCACAGCTTACAGCTACTGCCACACCTACACATTTGCTTTGCAATGGCGATGGTACGGGCGAGGTAGATGTAACCGCTGCAGGCGGCACACCTGGCTATACCTATACTTGGATGCCTAACGTAAGCACCACCAGCAGCGCTACCAACCTTAGCGCAGGTGCATATAGCATATTAGTAACCGATACCAATAGCTGTACCGTAACCGCCAGCACCACTGTTACCGAACCAGCAGCTATTACCATAACAGCTACCGTGCAGAACGTAAGCTGCAATGGCCTGAACGATGCTACTATCTCAACCGTTACTACTGGTGGCACTACACCATATAGCTTTAGCGCTAGCGATGGTACCAACACCGTTAACAGCAGCACCGGCCAGTTTAGCAACGTAGCGCCGGGCAATTATGTAATAACAGTAACCGATGCAAATAGCTGCACCGCTACTGCCAATGCAGCCATTACCCAGCCTGCTGCCGTAGCTGTACAAATAGATACTACACCTGCCACTTGCTACCTATATACCGATGGCGAAATAAGGCTTACGCCTATGGGTGGCACGCAGCCGTTTACTTATGTCTTTAGTACGGGCGAACAGAACAGCACAGGTGCTTTGGGAGGCTTGGCTGCCGGCACTTACAGCTACACCGTAACCGATGCCAACCAATGCAGCCTGGTTGATAGCAGTATTATTACAGAGCCAGATTCGGTGCAGATAACTGTAAGCCCTACACCAATAGAGGTAGACCTGGGCGATGCCTTGCCACTTACTACCATTACCAACCAAAGCGGTGCCGTAAGCTACATGTGGCAGCCAGCACAGGGCCTTAGCTGTTACGACTGTGCCAATCCTATCTTCGAAGGGGTATATAGCCAAACCTATACGGTAGAAGCTACCACAAGCGCAGGTTGTAAAGGGCAGGCAGATTTTGTGGTAACGGTAAAGCCCGACTACACTGTGTTTTTTCCTAACGCATTTACGCCTAACGGCGACGGGGCAAATGATGTGTGGCAGTTTTTTAGCGGAAGCAATGCCGTAAAACAAATACGAGTGCAAGTGTTCAACCGCATAGGAGAAAAGGTATTTGAAGGCACCGACCTTAGCGCCGCTTGGGATGGTACCTTTAAAGGTGTAAACGCGCCGCCGGGGGTGTACACCTACACTGCCAACATAGTATGGCTAAATAACTATAACGACAATACCTACCACGGAACAATAACCCTGATACGTTAGAAAACACGGAAACCCTCCCATTAGCGGAGGGTTTCTTATTTTAGCGCTATGATGGATGAAGAAATGATGATGGAGCCCGAAAAAACAGCGGGTGCAACTATACAGCTAAAGCCGCGCGGCCCTATAGCTATTACAGGTACGTTCGAAATAATATTGGAAGACGGTACTGTAATGCCCAAGCGCGAAAAAGTATCGCTGTGCCGCTGCGGTATGAGCCAAACTTTGCCAATTTGCGACGGTGCGCATAAAGCTTTGGGAAGTATCATGTAATATTGCCCCGCATTTGCATTAAGGCAATGAACCCAACCGAACAACATAACCAGCAAGACGAGAAAAACAGCAAGCTAAAAACCTGGCTTAAGCGCGTAGGTTTTCTGGGCTTTATGTTCTTCCTCATCAAAGGGCTTATGTGGCTATTTGCCGGCAAGCTCATCA
>JAFDYM010000237.1 GCA_018267435.1 Bacteroidota bacterium
TGGTACTTGAGCTTCTGGCTGCGGTCGTTGGCGCCGTACTTCTCCTTCATGGCCACAGACCAGATGCGACGGGCCACGCGGCCGATGACGCTGTATTCAGGGTCCATGCCGTTGCTGAAGAAGAACGACAGGTTCGGCGCAAAGTCGTCGATGTGCATACCGCGGCTTAGGTAGTACTCAACGTAGGTAAAGCCGTTGGCCAGCGTAAACGCCAACTGCGTAATAGGGTTAGCGCCCGCCTCGGCAATGTGGTAGCCACTTATACTTACCGAGTAGAAGTTGCGCACTTTTTTATCGATAAAGTATTGCTGCACGTCGCCCATCAGCTTCAGCGAAAACTCGGTGCTGAATATGCAGGTGTTCTGTGCCTGGTCTTCTTTCAATATATCGGCCTGTACCGTACCGCGGGCTGAGGCTAATGCTTTGGCCTTTATCTGCTCGTAAACATCGGCGGGTAGTACATCGCTACCGCTTAGGCCAAGTAGCAACAAACCTAATCCATCGTTACCGTTTGGAAGGTTATCCCCCTCCCTGCCTCCCCCCGAGGGGGAGGTGTAATAGCGTGGCCTTTCAATGCCATTATATTTTTTAGCGAAGGCTGCTTCAACGTCTTTCTCCAGGCCATTTGCCTTGATGTATTTCTCGCACTCCTGGTCTATAGCAGCATTCATAAAGAAAGCCAGCAGTATCGGCGCAGGGCCGTTGATGGTCATACTCACCGAGGTCTTCGGGTCGCATAGGTCGAAGCCGCTGTATAGCTTCTTGGCATCGTCAACGGTGGCAATGCTTACACCGCTGTTGCCCACCTTGCCATATATATCTGGGCGGTGGTCGGGGTCTTGCCCGTATAGGGTTACGCTATCGAATGCCGTAGATAGGCGCTTGGCAGGCTGACCCAAACTTACATAGTGGAAGCGCTTGTTGGTACGCTCTGGCCCACCCTCGCCGGCAAACATACGCGTAGGGTCTTCGCCCTCGCGCTTAAGCGGAAACACACCCGCCGTGTATGGAAACTCGCCAGGCACGTTCTCTTGCAACTGCCACTTAAGTATATCGCCCCAGTCGCTATACTTAGGCAGATACACCTTGCGTATGGCCGTACCCGATAAGCTTTTGTAAGTAAAGGGCAACTGTATCACCTTGTCGCGCACCTGAAAGGCGAAGGTCTCGGATGAGTATTTCTTTTGAAGGTCTTGCCAACCTTCTAGCAATGCCTTGGCTTCTGGGTGCAGTTGACCTTGATAATGGCTAATCAAATTTTTGATGTCGGCATTGTCCTTCAACTCAGCCGCTACACCTTGTAGCTTATATAGCTTGCTGGCTATGGCGCACTGGTCGTTCACCCATTGGTCGTAGCCTTCGTTGTTCTCCGCTATCTCGGCTAGGTAACGTACACGTGCAGGGGGAATAATGCGCGCGCCTACCGAGCCGCCTTGTACAGGTGCTGCCTGCACCTCGCCCCAATTTATACCCGCCTTCTTCTCCAAGGCTGCTATCAACTTGCTAAATAGGTTGTTCACTCCAGGGTCGTTGAACTGTGCGGCTATGGTGCCTACTATCGGCAGTTCTTCATCTTTAGCCATAAACTGGTTATGGTTGCGCTTGTATTGCTTGCGTACATCGGCCAGTGCATCAAGCGCGCCTGCCTTGTCGAATTTGTTGATGGCGATAACATCGGCATAGTCCAGCATGTTTATCTTCTCTAGCTGGCTCGCCGCGCCGTACTCGGGCGTCATTACGTACAGACTTACGTTGCAATAGTCTAGTATGCTTGCATCGCTCTGGCCCACACCTGCGCTCTCCAATATTATCATGTCGAAGCCTGCAGCTTTGCATACGTCTATGGCCTCTTGTATGTATTGGCTCAAGGCTTTGTCGCTTTCGCGCGTAGCTAGCGAGCGCATATATGCACGCGGATTGCTAATGGCATTCATGCGTATCCTATCGCCGAGCAAGGCACCGCCTGTTTTTTTCTTACTTGGGTCTACAGATATTACGGCAATGGTCTTGTCTTTAAAGTTCATCAAAAACCTGCGTACTATCTCATCGGTAACCGAGCTTTTACCCGCGCCGCCAGTACCGGTAATACCGAGTACGGGAACCCCTCCCGTCCTCCCCGAAGGGGAGGTGTTCAGTTTGTCTTTTATGGTACTGAACTTGCCGTCTTCTGCCAAGGTTATGGCTGTGGCTATGGTCTTCCAATCGCTTGGGTTAAGCGTGTTCAACTCACCGTTTAGGTTCTTGTTCTTTAGCTGCTCTACTGCTGCGGCTTTGTCTATCACGTCCTGTATCATACCCTCCAGGCCCATGTGGCGGCCATCGTCGGGCGAGTATATTTTAGTGATGCCGTAAGCGTGTAGGTCTTCTATTTCGGTAGGTAGAATAGTACCGCCACCGCCGCCGAAAATTTTGATGTGCCCGCAGCCGCGCTCTTTCAGCAGGTCGAACATATACTTAAAGAACTCGGTGTGCCCGCCTTGGTAGCTGGTTATGGCTATGGCGTGGGCATCTTCCTGTATGGCGGCTTCTACTATTTCCTGTGCGCTGCGGTTGTGCCCCAGGTGTATTACCTCGGCGCCCTTGGCCTGCATTATGCGGCGCATTATGTTAATGGCGGCATCGTGCCCGTCGAACAAACTGGCTGCCGTTACTATACGTACTTTGGTCTCTACACTCATATTCTTCATTTTGTCGGAGATGGTAAAATTAGAATAATGGGCGAATTAACCGCATGGGAACACTGATGACGCAGATAACACAGATTGAAACGGATGTTAAGGCAATTGGAGGCATGTACCTTTTCACTTTTTTATGGGCTGTGCTGTAGCGCATCTGTCCTACTGCTTCGCACCACGTGCCTACGTACTGGGG
This sequence comes from Bacteroidota bacterium, assembly GCA_018267435.1. Lineage (GTDB taxonomy): Bacteria > Bacteroidota > Bacteroidia > Chitinophagales > LD1 > Bog-950. The sequence goes on from JAFDYM010000237.1 coordinate 2,872, forward strand.
ACATTATATCTCACAGACTACAAACAAAAAAAAGGCCGCGCTTAACGCACAGCCTTTTACTAAAAATATAGTTACGCAGCACCTACACATGCGCGCCATTAGTATGCTTTTGGCTGGCTGGCTTTCTGGTGCTTACGTAGTTTATAAAGTCTAACAAGGGGCTGGTCATAAAGGTAGTGGCTAGTGCCATTAGCACCATTATGGCAAATAGCTCGGCAGAAAGGATACCCATATCGTAACCTATGTTTAGCACTACCAGTTCCATTAGGCCGCGCGTGTTCATTAGCGCGCCTATACTAAAGCTGCTGCGCCATGGCTGCCCTACCAGTTTTGCCGCCGCGGTAGCACCACCAAACTTACCCAATACAGCTATGCCTATTATAGCTAGGCATAATAGCCATTGGGCCGGTTCGTTCAGTAGCCCTATTTGTGTGCGTAGGCCGGTAATGGCAAAAAATATAGGTAGCAATATAAGCGAGCTTACATCTTCCAACTTATAGGTAAGCAGCTCTTTAAATTTCTCGTTGGGGGGCATTACTACGCCGGCTAAAAAAGCCCCGAACAGTACGTGTATACCTATTACATCGGCTATGTACGACGATACAAGTAACACACAAAACGATACCGCCACGGTGTTCTTGCTAAGATCTTGGTTAAGTATAGGGCGCTTGCCTAGCATGCGTAGCAGTGGCCCTACCACCAATAGCATAAATGCTATAAAAGCAACAGTAAGAATGATGGTGTAAAATGCCGCGCTTAAGGCGGTGGCCTTAGCAAAGGCTATAACTATGGCTAGTACGCACCAAGCGGTTACATCATCGGCTGCCGCCGAGGTAAGTGCCAATTTGCCTAGGTGTGTGTTGCCTAAGCCTTTCTCTTTAATAATACGTGCCAGCACAGGAAAGGCTGTAATGCTCATAGATATGCCCATAAACAAGGCAAATGCCAGAAAGGTGCTGCCAGGGGTGGCATACTGTTGGTAAAGAAAGTAGGCCGTAAGCACGCCTAAAAAGAATGGGAATATGATACCCGTATGGCTAATAACTATGGCATCGCGGGCTTTGCTTTTTATGCTCTCAAGGTCAAGCTCCATGCCTATGGTAAACATAAAGAAGGTAAGCCCTAGCTGACTTAAAAAGTTTAGCGCTTTTAGGCTTTCGGCAGGAAAAAGATAGGCAAAGAAATCGGGGAAAAGTAACCCTAGCAACGATGGGCCAAGCACTATGCCCGCTGCTATTTCGCCTATTACCGAAGGTTGTTTTATAAAGCGGGTAAGCAAGCCAAATATGCGCGATACCACCAGTATTACCGTAACCTGCAGTAGCAACAGCGCCATGGGGTGTTTGGTGTTTTCGAATAGTTGTGCCGCTATGTTGCCAGGTGTTTCAGCCGCGCCGCGCGGCAGTGTGCTTAGTATGCCCGAACTGAGAGCTTCCCCATTTTTAAGGGTGAAGTAGATAAGTACGCTAAATATGGCAAGTATAACAGTATATACGGCTATGTGTTTTTTCATAACTACGGGGCTATGGCAAATGTACTTTGTTAAAGCAATAAAACATATTACTGCCTAAAAAGTTGAATATTAAATACCAATGCAGGAGTAGTACACAAAAAGATAGGTTACTCTACTATATTGGAATATTGTATTTAGTATCTGGCAATTGGTGTAATAAGCCGCTTTATTATACATTTGCGCCCTTAAATATTAAACAGAACATGAGTTTACTTACCGTAGGCACCGTAGCGTTCGATGCAATAGAAACACCATTTGGCAAAACCGATAAAATAGTGGGCGGTGCAGCTACCTATATAGCTTGGAGCGCTTCGTACTTCAGCAAAAAAGTAAATATAGTTTCAGTAATAGGCGATGACTTCGACATGAACGAATTGCGCGAACTGGAGAAAAAGAACGTAGACACAAGCGGTATAGAAATATTGGAAGGTAAGAAGTCGTTCTTTTGGGCTGGCCGCTACCACCTAGATATGAACAGCCGCGATACCCTAGCTACCGAGCTGAACGTATTGCTTGACTTTAACCCGGTAATACCTGATAGCTACAAAGAGAGCGACATACTAATGGTGGGCAACATTGACCCGAACCTACAGATGAAGGTAATACAGCAAATGACCAAGCGCCCTAAGTTGATAGTGCTTGACACTATGAACTTTTGGATGACGGACGGCTTTATAGATGCCTTGAAGAAAACCATAAGTATGGTAGATGTATTGACTGTGAACGATGCAGAAGCACGCCAACTAACCAACGAGTACAGCCTAGTAAAAGCGGCTAAGAAGATTTTAACCATGGGGCCTAAGTACCTTATCATTAAAAAAGGTGAGCACGGTGCCTTGTTGTTCCACGAGAACCACGTGTTTTATGCTCCAGCGCTTCCGCTTGAGGATGTATTTGACCCAACAGGCGCAGGCGATACCTTTGCAGGTGGCTTCTGTGGCTACTTGGATAAGAGCCGCGACATAAGTTTCGACAATATGAAGCGCGCTATCATCTACGGTTCTGCCATGGCATCTTTCTGTGTGGAAAAGTTCGGTACCGAGCGTATCCGCAGCCTTACACACGCTGAGATAGAAGACCGCGTACGCGACTTTATCGAGCTGGTACAGTTCGATATTGAATTGGAAGACTAAACAGTAATTGCCAATAAAGAATAAAAGCCTATTGAAACAATAGGCTTTTATTTTGCCCTTAAGTTTGCACTATACTGTATTTTACTATTTTCACAACCTCAAAATCATTATAACCATGCCATATTTATTTACATCTGAGTCGGTAAGCGAAGGCCACCCAGATAAAGTAGCGGACCAAATATCGGACGCGCTAATAGACAACTTTTTGGCTTACGATCCATCATCGAAGGTGGCTTGCGAAACCCTAGTAACTACTGGCCAAGTTGTATTGGCTGGCGAGGTAAAAAGCAGCGCATACCTAGATGTACAAAGCATAGCCCGCGAAGTAATTAACCAAATAGGCTACACCAAAGCCGAATATATGTTCGACGGTAGCTCGTGCGGTATATTTTCTGCCATACATGAGCAGAGCAGCGACATTAACCAAGGTGTAGAGCGTAAAAAGCCAGAAGAGCAAGGCGCAGGCGACCAAGGTATGATGTTTGGCTACGCAAGCAAAGAAACTGACAACTATATGCCATTGCCATTGGAGATAGCGCACACCCTATTGCGCGAACTATCTGCACTGCGCCGCGAAAACAAGGCTATAAAGTACCTACGCCCTGATGCTAAGAGCCAGGTAACTATAGAGTACGGCGATGATAACCAGCCTATCCGTATAGATGCTATCGTTATATCAACCCAGCACGACGACTTTGGTAAAGATGCCGTGATGTTGAAGAAGATAAAAGAGGATGTTATCAATATCCTTATCCCTCGCGTTAAAAAGAAATTGCCTAA
>JAFDYM010000238.1 GCA_018267435.1 Bacteroidota bacterium
GTTTCCATTGTTCCATTGGTACGATATTGGTGCTGTTCCTGAAAGTACAGTTATATCTATGTTCCCTTTACCATTATCACATCTAGGGTTATGTATTGCTGCATCTAAAGCGAGCTGTGGAAGTTGGATAATAGGTGCTGAGTTTTCAATTGTACAGCCATTTGCATCGGTTATAGTTACTTCATAATAGCCTTCATTAAGTTTGCTTAATGTTGATTGAGTAGCACCAGTGCTCCAATGGTAAGAATATGGTTGAGATCCACCAGTTGCATTTACTGTTATTGAACCGTTGTATTGACCATAACATGTGTTTTGGATGTTTTCAATACTAGTAAATAAATCTGCCACAGGCTGTGTTATTGTATATGTAGCATTGAAAGAACATCCTTTGCTATCAGATACACTAATGGTGTAGTCACCAACGTCTAAGCTGCCAATATTGTTTGTGGTTTCGCCTGTATTCCATGTATATGCGTAAGGAGTAGTGCCACCTAGAATATTTGTGTTGATGCTGCCGTTATGATTGCCATAGCAAGCTACATTATTGATGGTAGCTTGTATGTCTAGCTTTTCTGGTTGTGCCAATGCTACAGATATAGTTCTTGTACAGCCATTCATATCCGTAACTGTGATAACATAATTGCCTGAGCTTATGTTTGCCCTATCTTGAGTAGTTGCTAGGTCATTCCATACATAGTTGTAAGGACTTACGCCACCTACTACATCTACATCTATGCTGCCGTTAGTATATCCGTAGCAAGTAGGCTTGGTGTGAGTAGCCGATGCTAATAATTGGTTAGGACTTTGTAAAGTTACACTAGCCGAAACTGAACAGTTGTGACTATCAGCTATGTTAACCGTATAAGTGCCAGAATTTAGATTAGTTACATTGTTACCAGTAGCACCGTTGCTCCAACTATAGTTGTATGGAGCAGTTCCTCCTGTTGATGTAACCTTTATGTTGCCGCTATTATCTCCGAAGCAATTAGGGTTGTCTAACTCAATGGTAGAGTTTAGAGGGCCTGGTTCGCCAACTTGTGCAATGGCGTTTGCAGGGCATTGGTTAACGTCTTCCAGGGTTAATTTATAAATTCCAGCAGGTACATCGTTACGATTTGGCGGATTATTGTCGCCAGGCATGTCTTGCCAGTCATATTGGTAAGGTTGAGTTCCGCCAACTACTACTACGGTAATTGTTCCATTCGACGAGCCATTGCACAACGCAGGTGTAGTTGAGGTATTTATTACAATAGGCGCCGGTTGAGTAATAACAGTGTTAGCTGTTGCACTGCATGAGTTTTGGTCGGTAACTGTTACGGCGTAATTGCCTATACTAAGCGCTTGTAAGCTTGGTTGCGATGAGCCATTGCTCCATATATATTGATAAGGACCATTTCCGCCACTTATACTTGTGCTTATTCTGCCATTGTTATAGCCGCTGCAGGTAATGTTTGTAGGTAATATTGATATTGGTAAGCTTGATATTGGTACTATTGAAGAAGATGATGATATGGTACAGTTGTTTGCATCTGTTACAGTAAGTGTATACGTGCCCGTATTTAAGTTAGCTATGTTTGCATTCGTGTTGCCGTTGTTCCATGCATAACTATAAGGGTATGTTCCCCCTACAATAGTTGTAGCAATGGCACCTTGATCTGTATTGTTGCAAGCTATGTTAGTATTGGTAAAGCCAATATTTATTTGTTGTGGTTGAGCAACGTTAATACTGCTGATTGATGTACACTGATTGTTGTCGGTAACTGTTACTGTATATAATCCTGCATGTAAGTTTGTTGCTTGAGCATTACTTTGGTTGTTGCTCCAGCGAAGCGAATATGGTGCAGTTCCTCCAGCTGTACTTACGGTTGCGGAACCGTTGTTACCTCCATAACATGATGTTGGCAAAGATGATACGGTGCTAGTAAGTTGTATTGGTTGGTTAATTGTATAGCTTGCAGTAGCAGAGCAGTTATTTGCATCTGTTACTTGTACAGTATAATATCCCGCAGGAAGTGTTCCAGAGTTTGATATGCTATTTTGTTGAGCATTATTCCAAGAATATAAATAAGGTGTTGTACCGCCAGATACGTTTAGGTTTATTGCTCCATCGCTACTACCATTACATTTTGCATCTGCTACACTAGCTTGAATGCTTATTGCATTTGGTTGTATGATATTGGCTGAGATAGTCGTAGAGCAATTGTTTGCATCGGTAACTGATACTGTAAAGTAACCAGCAGGCAGTGTTGTAGATGTATTGCTAGATAATTGGTTGTTATGGCTCCAAGTGTAAGTGTATGGAGTAGTTCCCCCATTGCTATATACTGCTATCGATCCATCATTTCCGCCATTACATGATACGTTTTGTTTTGCAGCTGTAGCTGTAAGTGTGTAAGGTTGTTGTATCTCGATGCTTGCATTCGCGCTGCAATTGTTTACATCGGTTACTGAAACCGAATAGTAACCTGCAGGAAGAGAAGTGGATGTGTTGCTATTTAGCTGTGCGTTGTTCGACCATACATAAGTATAAGGTAGAGTTCCTCCTGTCACTAATGCATTTGCAATACCTGTACTATTGCCATTGCAGGTTGCGTCAGTTTTTGTCATGTTAACAGCAAGCGCAGCCGCTGGTTGAGCGATCATAGCAGTAGCAGTAGCCGAGCATGAGTTGGCATCAGCAACAGTCAAGGTATAAGTACCTGCTATAAGACCAGTGCGGTTAGCAGATGCTGCGCCACCATTCCAAGCATAGCTATAAGCAGATGTTCCACCTGTTACGGTAGTAGATATAGAACCGTTGTTTCCACCGAAACAAGAAACGTTGTTTGTTGATGTAGCAACTGCAAGCGCAGCCGCTGGTTGAGCTATGGTTGCCGAAGCAGTTGCTGAACATAAGTTTGCATCAGTAACAGTCAATGTGTAAGTACCTGCTGTAAGGCCTGCGCGGTTAGCAGATGTAGCACCACCGTTCCAAGCATAGCTGTAAGTAGCAGTGCCGCCAGTAACAGTAGTATTAATAGAACCATTGCTTCCACCAAAA
>JAFDYM010000239.1 GCA_018267435.1 Bacteroidota bacterium
AAGAAGGTACAGACAATGTACTGGTAGGCGGTGCCGATGAGCGCATAGAAATACTGAACGAACTGGCTGGCAAAATGCAGCTAAGCGAATCGTTCCAACACAAAATATCGGAAGGCGCAGCCTTCTTTCTGTTAAGCAATAATAGTACTGATGCGGTAGCAAAGCTGCTTGACGTACACGCTGAAACAAGGGATAATTTACAGGTAGAAGAAACCTTAAATGCATTCCTAAAAAAGCATGGCTTGATACAGGCAGATATTGACTGCTTAGTATATGGTGTAACTGACTATAACGACAGTAACGCTGCGGTTAATTTCTGGCTTGGTCCGAAGATTAACTTTATCGATTACTATGGCTACTTTTTTACCAATAGCGGCTTGGGCTTGCACATAGCTACCGGTGCACTGCAAGGCAAGTACCCGCAGGGTTTTGGCTTAGAAGAAAAGCCTAAGCGCGTGTTGGTGCTGAACCAATATCAAAACAAATCTCTGGGCTTGATGTTAATACAACAGCCATGAAACACCGCGCCCTGCAAATAGTGTATTTGATAGTGGCTATAGCCATTGTGTTTGTAGCGCCCGATAATACCATCCGCTTTTCTTTGCTTGGCGCATTGCTGTTTGCTTACTCGTTGGTTATCGGCTTGGCATCATACCGCTTTCAGTGGAACTTTTTTATGAATGCTGTACATCACGGTAAGGTGGGTACCTTGACCATTACCTTCGATGATGGGCCGCACCCGCAGCACACGCCTGCTATATTGGATATACTAAAACAGCACAACGCGCCTGCTACATTTTTCATGATTGGCAAGCACGTAGATGAACACCCTGCCATAGCCAAGCAAGTAGCAGAAGCAGGGCATGAGATAGGGAACCACAGCTATAACCACCGCAATACGCACGGCATACTTTCTACCCAAAAAGTAGCCGAGGAAATAGCGCAATGCAATGGGGCCATTACCAAAGCCACGGGCGTGCATACGCATTACTACCGTCCACCCTTTGGCGTTACCAACCCTAATATAGCTAGTGCCGTTGGCCACAGCAATGTGCAAGCCATAGGCTGGGATATACGCAGCCTTGACACTACCACTAGCGATGCCGATGCATTGCTAAAACGCATTACGGATAGATTAGAAAATGGCTCTATTCTTCTACTACACGACACACAGCTTGTAACTGTAGCTGTGCTGCCGAGGCTGTTGCAGTATTGTAAGCAGCAGGGGATACCTGTGGTGTCTTTGAAGGAGAGTTTAAAGAAATAACAATCTGCTCTCAGTGTACTCTGTGCGAGAAAGACACTACAACTTCAAGCCACGCATAAAATCTACCGTTACTTGTATGTCGCCGTATATCACGCGGTCCTTATCGTAGTAAGGTACTAGCTTGCGGTACTCGGCTTTTACCTCTTCTATCAGTGGCGAGCTCTTCAATGGCTTGCGGAAGTCGAGCGCCTGCATGGCCGTCATAAATTCTATTGCCAGCACCTTCTCTATGTTGTAAACTATCTTGTAGGTTTTTACCGCGGCATTGGCACCCATGCTTACGTGGTCCTCTTGTCCATCGCTGCTGGTTATGGTATCAACGCTGGCAGGTGTGGCCAGTTGCTTGTTCATGCTTACTATGCTGGCAGCGGTATATTGCGGTATCATCATACCGCTGTTTAGGCCGCTATCTTCTACCAAAAACTTAGGTAGGCCACCCTTGCCAGATATGAGTTGGAAGGTGCGCCTTTCGCTTATGCTTGCCAGCTCGCTCATGGCTATGCCTAGGTAGTCTAATGCTATAGCCAACGGCTCGCCGTGGAAGTTGCCGCCGCTTATGATTAAGTCTTCCTCTTCAAATATCAGCGGGTTATCGGTTACAGCATTTATCTCGCGCTCGAACACCTCGCGCACTTGGCTTACGGCAAACTTAACCGCACCGTGTACCTGCGGCACACAGCGGAAAGAATAAGGATCTTGTATATTATGCTTAGGCTGCTTGGCTATTTCGCTGCCCGCCAAAAAGTTCAACACGTTCTCGGCACTTTCTATCTGCCCCTTGTGGTTGCGCACCTTTTGTATGGCGGGATGAAAGGGCGTTATCTGCCCATTGAAAGCATCTACCGATACGGCGGCAGTAAAGTCCGCCAGCTTCTGTACGCGCTCCGCTTCTATTATGCTGTAGCAGCCCCAGCTACTCATAAACTGTGTACCGTTTAGCAGTGCCAAACCTTCCTTAGCTTTCAGTGTTACGGGCTCAATGCCTAGCTCTGCAAACACATCTTTGGTTTCGCGCTTTACGCCTTTGTAGCGTACCCAGCCCATGCCCATAATAGGCAAGGTAAGGTGTGCCAAAGGTGCCAAGTCGCCACTGGCGCCTAGGCTACCCACCTCCCATATTATAGGGTACACCTCTTTATTGTATAGCTCTATTAGCTTCTCAACGGCCTCTAGCGTTACACCCGAGTAGCCTAGCGATAATCCCTTTGCTTTTAGCAGCATCATCAGCTTTACTACCTCGTGCTTCACCTCATCGCCCATGCCGCAGGCGTGGCTCATTACTAGGTTGGCCTGTAGCTGCTCCAGTTGGTTTTGCGGTATCTCAACATCGCACAGCGCACCGAAGCCTGTATTGATGCCATAGTAGCGCGCATTAGGCTCGGCTATTTTGCGCTCCAGAAAGTTGCGGTTAGCCGTTATCTTCTGCTTGGCATCAGCACCAAGCGCTATGTTGCTGTTATCGTTCAAAAACGCCTTCAAGTCCTCCAGCGTTATGTTGCCTTCAATGGTATATGTACTCATGCGCACCTTGTTTCTTGTTCAAATGTAGAATGATTTTGCGGCAAGCCACAGCCCCCTTACGGGGAACAAGGTAAGATTCATGCTACCAATATGGCCCCTGCGAACAATATTAGGCCTTCATCAGCTCCTCCCAAAACTCAGCAGCGCGGCGGGTGTGGGGTATTACTATACTGCCGCCCACTAGGTTGGCCACGCTAAACACTTCATATATCTCATCGGTAGTGCAGCCTAGCTCGTGGCACTTGCCTAGGTGCTACTTTATGCAGTCGTCGCAGCGCAGCACCATGCTGGCCACTAGGCCTAGCAGTTCCTTGGTTTTGGTGGGCAGGGCACCATCGGCATAAGCTTGGTTGTCTAGGCTCCAAAAGCGTTTCATTACTAGGTTGTTCTTGCTAAGTATCACCTCGTTCATACGGCTGCGGTAGTCGTTGAACTCCTTTATCATTTCGCTCATACAATATTGTTTTTGCTGTTTCGTCAAATGTAATAATTAGCTACACGCTACCCATGTAAAATATACTACTGCATATAGCCCTATACAGGGTGCTGGTTATACTGTTTATAAGGTATAGCCGTATGGTACAATTCTTTTTAGCTTTAACTTCTAAATAAAATCAACCAGAAATGAAGAACATCGTTCGTCTATTTTTAATACTTATAGCAGCCTCGTCGCTTACTAGCTGCGGCTACAACAGCATGGTAGAAAAGCGTGAAGCAGTAGGCAGTGCTTGGGGCAATGTAGAAAGTGCCTATCAGCGCCGATTAGACCTTATAGATAACTTGGTAAAAACCGTAAAAGGTGCTGCCGATTTTGAAAAGACTACACTTACGCAAGTAGTAGAGGCGCGCGCCAAAGCCACATCGGTACAAATAGATGCAAATAACCTAACTGAAGAAAACCTTGAAAAGTTTTCGGCAGCGCAAGATGAATTGAAAGGATCATTATCGCGCCTACTGGTAAGTGTAGAGGCATACCCAAACTTAAAGGCTACCGATGCCTTTAGAGATTTGCAAACACAGCTAGAAGGCACCGAAAACCGTATTAATACGGCGCGTAACAGTTACAATGAAACCGTAAAAGATTATAACAGCTACATAGCCAAAATACCGCAGAATATATATTCGGGTTGGTTCGGCTTTGCGCCGAAGGCTTACTTTAAAGCTGCTACAGGGGCCGAAAAAGCACCCGAGGTTAAATTTTAATAGCCAGCAACATGTTGTTCGATAAGCCGCTTTTTACTGCCGAAGAAAAGAAAGCCATAGTGGAAGCTATAGGCAGCGCCGAAGCTATGACAAGTGGCGAAATACGCCTACACATTGAGCCACACTGTAAGGCAGACAATGTGCTTGATAGGGGTTTGGAGGTTTTCTACCAACTGAAAATGAACGAAACGGCGCTCCAAAATGGTGTACTGATATACCTGGCATATACCGACCATAAATTTGCCATAATAGGCGATAAAGGAATAAATGCCGTGGTGCCGGCCACCTTTTGGGATGGTGTAAAAGAGGTAATGGCAGGGCACTTTAAGCAGGGCGAATTTCTACAAGGTGTAGTGTTTGCTATTAAAGAAACAGGTATGCACCTTAAACAGTATTTCCCTTTACAGAGTGGTGATAAAAATGAATTGAGTAATGAAATTAGCGAAGGCTAGGGTAACACATATAGTGGTAATGGTGCTTGCCTTGCTTAGCAGCATAGGTATGGCGCACGCCCAATACCCCGAGCGGCCTAGCCCGCCACGCTTGGTTAACGACCTTGGCGGTTTTTTAAGCAGCGGCGAAGCTGCCGAGCTTGAGCGCAAACTAGTAGCTTACGACGATTCTACTTCTACCCAAATAACCATAGTAAGCGTAAGCAACCTAAACGGTGCCGATAAAGCGCAATATGCTACGGAGCTAGGCGAAAAATGGGGCGTGGGCCGCAAGAAAGAAGACAATGGCGTGCTAATACTTCTATCGAAGGAAGATAGGCAAATATTTATAGCCACAGGTAGGGGTGTGGAAGAGTATTTGCCCGATATAACCTGCAGGCGTATAATAGCCAACCAAATAGTGCCACGCTTTAAGCAGGGCGACTACTACGGCGGGCTAAACGCGGCTACCGATGAAATGATGGCCCGCCTAAGCGGCAATTTTGTAAACAACGAACCCCAAAGGTTAAACGATAACGGCAAGCCCCCTTTATGGCTTGCTATTATAGTAATAGTGGCAGTTATTATTCTAGTAATAATTGTAAACAACGGTGGAGGTGGCGGCACTACCTTTGGCGGTAGAGGTTACCGCACCTGGGGCGGCGGCTTTGGTGGTGGGTTTGGCGGTGGTAGTTGGGGCGGTGGCAGTGGCAGCAGTGGAGGGTTTGGCGGCTTTGGTGGCGGAAGCTTTGGCGGCGGGGGTGCTGGCGGAAGCTGGTAGGGTTGTGCTACATATGTGCTAAACTTTAACCTTGTCAAAACCAATTATTCATCTTCTTTGCTGTACTTTCGTTTTAATTGATTTAAGTAGATAATGCAGCAAAATTTAAAATACACCTTGCACCCTTGGCATGGCGTAGATGTGGGCGAACAAGCGCCAGATGTAGTAACATCGTTTATAGAAATAGTACCTACCGATACTATAAAATACGAAATAGATAAAAAAAGCGGTTGGCTAAAGGTAGACCGCCCGCAACTATATAGCAATATAGTACCTGCGCTGTACGGCTTTATACCTCAAACCTTTTGCGATGTAGAAGTTGGCAAGTATTGCTCGCTTAAAACTGGCATACCTGGCATAGGTGGCGACCAAGACCCTATAGACATACTGGTACTATCGGAAAAGGTTTTTCCTACCAGTGGGTTTATTATTCAAGCTATTCCTATTGGTGGGTTTAGAATGATAGATAAAAACGAGGCCGACGACAAAATAATAGCCGTAATGAAAGGCGATGCGGTGTATGGCAATTACACCGATATAAGCCAAATAAACCCCGCAATTATTGATAGGCTTAAGCACTATATGCTTACGTATAAAGATATGCCGGGCGCTGAAAACCGCAAGGTAGATATAACCGATACCTATGGCCGCGAAGAAGCCCTACAAGCCATTAAGTATAGCATGACCGATTACCAAAACAAATTTGCCCATGCGCTATAAATGGATAGTCGTTTTATTGGTGGTGTTGGCGGTAGGTATAGGTGGCTATCTATATAATAAATATCGCATTGCGCCTGCAATGCAGTTTAGCACTTTAGATCTTATAGACCTAAACGGCAACCCTATTGATATAGAAGGGTTGAAAGGCAAAAAAGTATTCGTTAATTTTTTTGGAACTTGGTGCGGGCCGTGCCTTCACGAGTTTCCTATACTGGAACGAACACAAGCTATACTTGAAAATGAAGGCTACCTTTTTATATGCGTAAGCGATGAAGAGCCAGCCAAGCTAAAAGCCTTTAGGCAGCGCGTAAACGCACGCATAGTTATAGCGCACAGTAAGCGCTCATTAAAAGAAATGGGCATCAACTCGATACCAACTAACTATGTGCTTAACCCCCAAAGCGAAATAGTGTTTAAGCAAGTAGGCGAAATAACAGGCACGCCCGATGAGTTTGCACAGCAGCTGCGCAACATTAATTACTAAGTCTTAACACGCACACCTTATACAAGGTAGCCAATACCAAAACGTGCAGCGCTATTACCACCCATAGCATATTTATAGCCGGTGCATATACCACACATAACAATAGCCATGCTACTTGTATTATAAATGCAATAGCTATTGCACACAGGGCACATACTAGCTTTTGCCATAGCGGGGCCTGCAACCATACCGCCATTAACACAGCGGCAAGCCATACAGCTAGTGGCGTATGGAACCATTCAAGATAAAGAGTATTATAAGCCGTGGTAAGCATGTGCTTATATAAGCTATTGGCTACGCCGGCGCTGTTAAGCACCATAGCTACCGTACCTAGCAGCAAATTGGCTATGGGGGTATAGGCAAACTTAAATACGTAGCTTAGACCAAAGGCTACTAGCCATGCCGATACTGCCCATATTAGTAGCTTACCATACCTAGGCGCAGTTGTTCTATTATAGGTTTTATGTATTAGCGCTTGTAGCATGTGCTATACATATATACCCGCCCAAGTTACCTTTATAAATACTGCGGCCAGTACAGCTGCAACTACTGCACCTAGGCTTAATACTTGTAGGTTTTTGTAGCGCACAAGATCGTCGCGGTTAATGTTTAAATATGCCAACGACACCCAACCTACCACTAGCATTGTGGCTATTACAAGCAGGTATATACCATGTACTATAAAGTTTTCGCGAAATGCAGTAACACCCATAGGAAAGCCCACCGCCAGCACCAATAGCGCGCCTATAATAAATGGCAATATCACAGTTTCGGCAAAGTACTTCTGCCTGCGTTCTACCTTGTTTATTTTAGTACTTGAATATGCCAAGCGCATAAATGGCATAGATGTATTAGCCCCAAAGTAAAACATTAAAAACACGAAAGGGATATTTAATGCATATACCGCTATTGCAGGCACGTTCAGCCACACAAATACTGGCGCCCAGTCAATATAAAATGCCGATAGCTGCGCATTTACCCCCACGCTGCTTATAGCAGCCTGCGATAGAAAGAAACCCACACCAATCACATAAGTCCACAACAAAAACACATTGGCAATGCTGGCCAAATACTTGGTACGGCTATACGTTGCCATAGCAAACAAACCCAATGCTAACATTATAATAGGGGCTCCTACATATGTTAGCACTACCATTTCCTTATCCCATGGGTGGCCGTTCATTAAAAACTTTACACCATGGTAGTATAAAAATGCATTAAGGTCAAAGGCTGTGCCCGATACTGCTACTATAACCCAATGCAAATAATGCAGGGCCAAATAAACCGAAGCAAAACAGAATGCTGAATTGAGTATTCGAAAAAGCTTGCTTAGCCACTTTTCGCGGCCGTGGTTGTTATCCAAGGGTATTTTCGGGTTTATGGTTTAGGTCAAAGATATAATTACATAGTAATTGAGTGTAGAAAATATTGGTTGAAGTGTGCTGTGGCAATACTACTTGCCTGGCCTGTACTTAGCCTTGCTCAGTATAGTTTTTGCGTCATATTTCAGTACTAAGTCTGCCAAGGGTATATTCTTGCCCTCATTAGCCATAAACTGCCTTACTATTTGCAGCCCAATATAGTTGCCTATGTTGCCGGGTGCTTCTTTAGGCATGCCTGCACTGGTAGGGCCTTCGCCTAGGTAGCGCGCTTTATCCATGGCGTTACTTTTGTACAGCAGGTCTTTATCATTAAAAAACTTCCATATTTCTTTCTCGTTCTGCTTACACCATTCGGCTTGCGCCCCGGTGTAGCCATATATCATATAGTCTGGCGCATCGGGTAGTACATAGCTTATAAAGTACATTTGCTTGCCGCGCTCCACCATACTTTCAAGCAGGGTTTGCTCGCCTACCATGGGTGCAAAGTTGGCATCGTACAATGCCTCGGCAGTGTAGCGAGGTATGTAGGCAGGTGTCATTTTATGGCGCAGATATACATATATGCCTGCGCTGTCGTAGTCAGGGTTGTTCTCGCCCAAAAACATATCTAAGCCTATGGCAAATTGTTCGGCGCCATAAGCCGATACCCCTGCACTGTAAGCCGAGTTGAAAGTAACTACCTGCGGCGTGTGGAACTTAGGGAAGTAGTATGTTATATTCTTGAACAACGAAGTCAATTCGCCTTGCAACTGCTTCGTGTCCTTATAGTTTTTATCAATCGAAGTTTGAATGGTATTGATATACTGGTCGGCATAAAAGCGCTTAATGGCATCTTCGTTTATATCGGCAGTATCGCCCGCAGGGCGTGGGCCTATAATAAATTGCCTAAGGTAGAAATCGTAAAAGTCGCCGTACTTGGCGCGCATACCGCTTTGCCACTCGGCAAAGTTAGCTTGCGCAGCGCCCTCTTTCATATCTTGGTCAAAGCGCAGTATGTGCGCCTCGGCCTTTATGTTCGATACGTCAGGTTTTTCTCTACCTTTGTTTTCGTTGCATCCGGTGCAGCTAGCCAACAATAGTACTACTGCAAAAGGTAATAGCTTCAAGTATTTCATATAGGGTGCGAAAATGCTAAAGAAAATGAAACAAGTATTTATTCTAACTGTTTTTGTATTTACCACTATTCATTCATTTGCCTTAAACGATAAGATACGCCTAGGTATTGTGGCATCTCCGGGCATAACATGGGCTAGGCCCATGGGCAAAGACCTACTAAAAGGCAATCCGCACTTTGGGGTTGATTTTGGTTTGACTGCCGAATACTGGTTTGCTAAAAATTACGGTTTTGTGTCGGGAATAATGGGTGGTTATGAGGGTATAAACGTGCGCGGCCGCGACTACTTCGAAAACACCATTTTGGGCATAAAATATCAAGACGTTAACGAGCGCTATATTTTCAATTACTTATCAATCCCTACACAGTTTAAGCTAAAAACCAACCCTATTAAGGATGGCAAGTTTACACTTTGGGCACAGGTAGGCGCAAACGTCAACTTTACCGTAAGCGCAAGGGCTACATTTAGCAACCCCATACCTGCCTATTACCCCACTATTACAGCGCCATACATTAGTATTGAAAAAGAAAACATCATGAAAAAAGACAATGATGTTACCTTGTCTATACCGGGTTTCCGTACCGGGTTTGTAGATGTAAGGCTAGTGGCAGGCGGCGGCTTTGAATATGCCTTCGACGAGCGTACCAGCCTAGTAGTAGGCTTTGTTTATCAAAACGGCTTTATAAATGCCGTAACCGATAAAGATGCAAAGAAGGAGGCGATTTTAATTCGCAATATGAACCTAAGGATAGGCGTGTTGTTTTAATAAATCATGTATTTGTACTTATGAAAATAGCCATGGCGCAGCTCAATTACCATGTAGGAAACTTTGCTGCCAATACCAATAAAATAATAGCTGCCATACAGCAAGCCGAAGCACAAGGCGCTGAGCTGGCAGTGTTTAGCGAGCTAGCCATATCGGGCTACCCACCGAGGGACTTTTTAGAGTTTGATGACTTTATACAGCAGTGCGCCAACGTCGTAGAAGAAATAGCCAAGCACACGCATAAGGTGGCTGTAGTAGTAGGCTGCCCGCGCAAAAACGCACGCATAGAAGGAAAAGACCTTTTCAACTCTGCTTACTTTCTATACGAAGGTGAGGTAAAGTATATAGCCGATAAAGCATTGCTACCCACCTACGATGTGTTTGATGAGTACCGATACTTTGAGCCTGCCGATAAGTTTAATGTGGTTGACTTTAAAGGCGAGCGCCTTGCCATAACTATATGCGAAGATATATGGAACGTGGGCAACGATAACCCGCTATACACCGTGTGCCCTATGGATGAACTGGTGAAGCAGAGGCCTACACTGATGATTAACCTATCGGCATCGCCATTTAGCTATGTGCAGCATAAAGAGAGGCTGAACGTAATACGCCATAACGTGGAGCGCTACCAACTGCCCATGGTGTATGTAAACCAAGTGGGCGCGCAAACCGAATTGATATTTGATGGGGCGAGTGTAGCTATGAATGCTAAAGGCGAGGTAGAACATGAGCTGGCATTTTTTGCCGAAGAAGTAAGGATAATAGAACTAGGCAAACCTGCCCCACAGGCGCTGAATAGCGAAAGCGGCATAGCTTTGATACACGATGCTTTGATACTTGGCATACGCGATTACTTCAATAAGCTTGGTTTTAAAAAAGCCATACTGGGCCTAAG
>JAFDYM010000023.1 GCA_018267435.1 Bacteroidota bacterium
AAACAATAAATACCAATAGGTAAAGGCGCTAGGAAAAACCTTGGGCCTTTATTTTTTACATCACATACAATATCTCTACCTTTATAGCGTCAATTGATTGGTATAAATAGTTTTTCGTTCAATTTCTCAAGGAGGGTTTCATCATGTATTTAGTTGGTTTAGGCAAGGGCGACATTACCGCATTTGTAAAAGGTGTAGGTATGTTGGGCTACGGTATTTATTATAACACCATGGAGCGTATAGATACTCCCCTATGGGCACGTGCATACGTGTTTATAGACCCTACCACCAAGCGAAAGGTATGTTTTGTAAATAGCGAAATAGCCTTTGTAACCATAGCCATAAAAAAGGGCGTACTGAAAACCCTAGAGCGCCAGCACCCCGAGTTTGGCTACGATGAAGATAACCTGATGCTTACGGCACAGCATACCCACGCTGGCCCAAGCGGTTTTTCATACTACGGTCTGTATAACCTAAGTACGCCAGGCTTTGTAATGGATGTGTACAAGAAGGTAGTACAAGGCATAGTAGAATCGATTGTAAATGCGGAGCAGAACATACAGCCTTCTACCCTTGTATTGGGCAAAGGTGAATTTGAAGCCGATAAAGAAGTGGCTTTTCAACGCTCATTGAAGGCATACAATCTAAACCCTGAGGTTAAAGAGAAAATAACCCACGAAAACCGCCACCTAGCGCTTGATAGGCAAATGACCTTGATGCGCATAGTAGGCGAAGACGGAAAGGACCGTGGTTCTATCAACTGGTTTGGCGTACACCCTACCAGTTTGCCCAATACCAACCACGGCGTAAACGGCGATAACAAAGGCTATGCTGCCACTTACTTGGAAGAGTACTTCAACAAGCAAGGCAGCAGCAACTATATAGGCGCATTTGCCCAAGGTACTTGCGGCGATGTAACGCCACGTTTTGTGTACAACCCCGTGTATCCGTTCCAACGTGGGCAGTGGGAAGGCAAATACCCCGATGATATAAAGAGCGCGCAGTACAACGGCAACCTACAGTTTGAAAAGGCGAAGGAAATAGCAGAGGCAAAAGAAAATACGCCGCTTGCTAATACAGGTATAGATTATGAAGTGCTATACGTAAACTTTAGCGATATAACCGCCGACCCTAAATTTGCCAATGGCAATACTAATGCGCAAACCAGCGGTGCCGCTATGGGTATGGCATTCTTTACAGGTACCTTTGTAGATGGACCGGGCATGCACCCTGCGGTGGCCAAAATAGTAATAGGTGCAGTGCAGTTTATTAAGGCATTGGAGAAATTTAAGGCGCGCTTTGGTAGCGACGAGTACAAGCGCATAATAGAGCGCAAGTACCGCACACAAGGCAACAAGCATATATTGGTAGAAACCAACAGCCGCCGCGTGTTGGGCACCAAGTACATCAATAAGATATTTGTACCGGGCTGGGCCGACCCAGTAATAGCCACCTTCAAACACTTCTATGCCAAGGCAGGCCATAGCAATAAGCCTTGGACGCCGAAGGTGCTGCCATTGCAGATATTTATTATCGGCGATATGGCTTGGGCGGGTTTCCCTTTCGAAATAACTACCATAGCTGGCAAGCGCCTAAAGGCTCAGCTAGAAGAAATACTGAGCCAACGCGGCGTAAAGCATGTAATACTGAACCCGTATGCCAACGGTTATAGCGGGTACATGACTACCTACGAGGAATACCAAGCGCAGATATATGAAGGAGGCCACACCGTATTCGGCGAGTGGAGCTTGGCAGCCTTGCAAACCAAATTCGATATACTTGCCAAGCAGATGCTAGTGCCGAAAGAAGAACGCAAAATGCAACACGATTCTATACCGCCCGATTTTACCGAGGAGGAATTGAACCAGTTCCCTTTCTACAAGCGTGCATGGTACATAAAGCAAGAGCTGATACGCGCCCGCCGCATGGAGCGCAAAGGCCTTACTTACGACCCATTTGCATAAACCGCTTCTACCCTAGCGGCATATAGCACAATGCTATATGCCGCTACTTTGCTATTTTGCACGCTATGACCACAGCGAAGCAGATACTTGAGTCTATTCAACAGCGTTTCCGTCCCGAAAAGGCGCAAGGCTACAATACCATATTCCATTTCGATATTACTGACAGCGAAAGTTTGCAATATACTGTGCAGATAAGCGATGCCCAATGTCAAGTACAGCAAGGCCTGCATGGTACTGCCGATTGCGTGGTAACAAGTTCTGCTTCTACCTATATAGCTTTGGAAACTGGTGCTGCCAATCCTCAAATGGCGTTGATGAGCGGCGAAGTGCAAGTGAGCAACATAGCTGCCATGATGCAGTTTTCGAAGTGCTTTAGGAAGTTGGATGTCGGAAGTCCGATGTCCGATGAGAAGAAGCATGCCCCCTCTCGCCCTGAGAAAAAGGGACCATTGGCAGGTGTGCGCATACTGGACTTCACACGCCTATTACCTGGGCCTATGGCCACTATGTTTTTGGCCGATATGGGTGCTGATGTGATAAAGATTGAAGACCCCGATAATCCCGATTACATCCGCGATTTCGAGCCGCGCAGCAATGGCATGAGCATACTGTACCTATCGCTTAACCGCAACAAGCGCAGCCTAGCACTTAACTATCTTTCTGCCGAAGGCAAACAAACCATACTTGACCTTGCAAAAACCGCCGATGTGCTGGTAGAACAATACCGCCCAGGCATAATGCAACAAATGGGCTTTGGCTACGAGGCGCTGAAACAGATAAACCCGCGCTTGATATACGTAAGCATAACAGGGTATGGTCAACAAAGCAGTATGGCTATGGCTGCGGGGCATGACCTTAATTACATCGCCATAGCAGGTGCATTGGGTATAACGGGTACGGCAGGTGGCGCGCCCGTGGTACCGGGCTTTCAACTGGCAGATATAGCAGGTGGCAGCTACATGGCTATGAACGCCGTGATGGCCGCGCTATATCAACGCGAAAAAACGGGCAAGGGCGAATGGGTAGATGTAAGTATGACAGATGCTGCACTGCCACTCTCGGCATTGCAGTTTGCCTACCAGCAGGGCACTAAGCAAGGTATAGGCAGGGGCGAATACGAGCTAAGCGGTGGCCTAGCTAACTACAACGTGTACAAGTGCGCCGATGGCAAGTACATAGCGCTTGGCAGTTTAGAACCTAAGTTCTGGAACAAATTCTGCGCACGTGCAGGCAAGCCCGAATGGCAGACAGAGTTTGTGAAAAAAGGTGAAGCATTAGAGAATTTGAAGCGCGATGTAGCGGTATTTTTCGTTACTAAAACACGTAGCGAGTGGGTGGAATATTTCAAACAAGATGATATATGCTTGACTGTGATAAACGAGCTAGATGAACTGGAACACGACCCATACCTGAACGAACGCGGT
>JAFDYM010000240.1 GCA_018267435.1 Bacteroidota bacterium
ATAAGGCAGCTAGGCGACTTGGAACGATTGATATCGAAGGTATCGCTAGAAAAGGCGAACCCGCGCGAAATGCTACAGCTAAAGCGCGCGCTGTTTGCTATGCCTGCCATTAAGCAAATACTAGGGCAGATAGGCAACATCAATCTAGCCAAAATAGGAGAGCAGCTAAACCCTACGCCTAGCCTGGCCGAGAAGATAGAAGCAGAGATACTGGAAGAAGCGGGCCCTATAATAGCCAAGGGCAACTTTATAAAGAATGGCGTGAACGCCGAGCTAGATGAACTGCGCGATATAAAGAACAGCGGCAAGGAATATATAGTTAAGATACAGCAAACGGAGATACAACGCACGGGCATCAGCTCGCTAAAGGTGGGCTTCAATAATGTGTTTGGCTACTACCTAGAGGTAACGCACCTGCACAAAAATAAAGTGCCTACCGAGTGGATACGCAAGCAAACCCTTGCCAATGCCGAGCGATATATAACCGAAGAGTTGAAGGTGTATGAGCAGAAGGTGTTAGGCGCTGAGGAGAAGATACAGGTATTGGAGGAGCGCATCTTCGCCGAGTTGATACGCTATGCCAAAGACTATGTATTGACCATACAGCAGAATGCAAACTTGATAGCAAGGTTAGATTGCCTGTTAAGCTTTGCAGAAAGTGCAGCTAGGAATAACTACACCAGGCCAGAGATAAACGATGGCTATACCATAGATATAAAAGAAGGCCGCCACCCGGTGATAGAGCAGCAGCTTGACGTAAGCGATAAGTATATACCGAACGATATATACATGGATAGCGAAACGCAGCAAGTGCTGATGATAACGGGCCCCAACATGAGCGGTAAAAGTGCCTTGCTACGCCAAACAGCATTGATAGCGCTTATGGCGCAGATGGGTAGCTTTGTGCCTGCTACCACCGCTGTAATAGGTATGGTAGATAAGGTGTTTACCCGCGTGGGTGCCAGCGATAATTTGAGCGCAGGCGAGTCGACCTTTATGGTGGAGATGAACGAAACGGCAAGCATTATGAACAATCTGTCTCCACGCAGTTTGATATTACTAGATGAGATAGGCCGCGGTACCAGCACCTACGATGGTATAAGCATTGCATGGAGCCTAGCTGAGTATTTACACAATAATCCTTACGGCAAGGCGCGTACCTTGTTTGCAACGCACTATCATGAGTTGAATGAGTTGGCTGAGAAGTACCCGCGTATTAAAAACTTCCACGTATCGGTAAAGGAAACTGCTACCAAGGTGATATTTATGCGCAAGCTGGTAGAAGGTGGCACCGAGCACAGCTTCGGTATACACGTAGCGCGTATGGCAGGTATGCCTAAGCAAATAGTAGACCGCGCAAACGAGATGCTGCACGAATTGGAAAGCCAACGTCAAAAGCATGGCGATACAAAAGATGCGGTAAAGAAAATACCAGCGCAAAATTTTCAGCTGAGCTTTTTTGATATGAGCGACCCGAAAATGAAGCGTTTAGCCGAAGAAATAGAACGTATAGAGGTAAATGCCATGACTCCGGTAGAGGCAATCATGAAACTACACGAGTTGAAAAAGATGCTGGAAAAAGAATAGTGAAATTTTTTTCGCAAAGAAGTTTTGAGATTTTGCAAGCGTTTCTATATTTGCAGTCCCGATAGCGAAACGGGAAAACGTTCTAACAGAAAACATTATGCGGGAGTAGCTCAGTTGGTAGAGCGCCACCTTGCCAAGGTGGAGGTCGCGGGTTCGAGCCTCGTCTCCCGCTCTATTAAAGAGGGCGATTAATTTCGCCCTTTTTTATTTGTGCCAAGCAGTATTTATATTGCATAACACATGGACGCCGTGGTGGTGGAATTGGTAGACACGCAGGACTTAAAATCCTGTGATACTCAAATATCGTGCGGGTTCGATTCCCGCCCGCGGTACTCTAACGGAATTTTCCAGTTTATCTGGGGGATTCCGTTTTTCATTTTCGGCTGAAACCCGCGCCAGTCCTGCGATTTCGAGGATCAAGGAATTTATCCTAGGGGTTCGATAACACTGAAAATCCATATCATACTCAACACCATCGGGAAACATCATTTTCTGCAGCTTCATCTTGTCGGTAAGACCGCTGGAAGCCCACATTTCACTGAGGTTTCGGCAGATTTCAAGCGAAAAATCTATCAGTTTTTTTGAGTTCGATAAAGGTTCGTGGAGTAGCTGTTCTTCTTTGCCAATTTCAGTCAGTTCGTCCTCGCATTTTTGCTTGTATCGCATATAGGTTTCGCGGTCAAGGTTCTCCTCGATATACTTTTCTTCGGCGCGGTATATCTTTGCCTGTACTTCCTGCCGCCTCTTTTGAAGTTCCGCTTTTTGTGTAAACAGCGATTGGTTCAGGTATTCAAAAGTAAGTTCAAGCTGCTTCTTCAAAGGCTCTATATGCCTGTCCTGTATCTGGTATTTTGCGAGTTCATCGACAAACTGTTTATGCATCTTGGTAGCGCTCATATTGCATTTGCATCCCTTGGTATTGCATTTATAATAGTAGATGGCCTTGCGCTTAACCACGTATCCTGTCCACATAGTCTTGCACCTTCCACAGGCCACAAACCTGCGCAAAGGTATATTTATATCCTCCTTGTGGTGGTTATAAGTTGTGTAGTTCTGCTTCAGCACATTGTTCGCCTGTAAGAATGTTTCCTTGCTTACGAGGGGCTCCCAGTTTGTACCTTCAACGATCTTATCGCCCAGCATGCTGTTGGTAAGCAAGCCACAGTAGAATACGTTCCTGAAGATATAGCTCAGCCTCTTTTCGTGTATTGTAAAACCTAAACGTTCCAGCTTCTCCGATATTTCAGAGGTCCGCAACCCTTGTTCTGCTTTCCATTTGAAGGCTTTTGCAATAGCAGGTGCAAATTCATTTTGTACAATAGTTCCAGTACCTGGAACACGTTCGTAGCCTTTAGGTAATGATCCTATGTAATAGCCCTGCTCAAACTTCTGCATCATACCGCGTACAGTCTTCTCCTTACGGAACTGATTATCCATATGGCTCCACAGCAATTGCATATTCTGTTGGAATGCACCAAAAGGAGTTGTTGTATCTACTGGTGCGCTTGCCGCCAATATCTGTATGCCATATTTAGAACGCAGCTTATCTGCAACGGAGATGGCATTTGCTCCAGTGCGCGAGAACCTATCGTTGTCCGATACGATGATGTACTTGATGTTCTCTTTGGATGTACGTATAAAATCCATCATGCGCTTGAATTCCTTCCTGTCCTCGCTTTTGGCGCTTTCATAGGTTCCTCCGAACCGTTCTAGGATAGGTATGCTACGCTGTTGCGCCAGACGGTCGCATAGGCGTTCTTGGGATTCAATACTTCCGTTGTGCTCAAACTGTTCCTTTGAGGATACACGTGTATAAATGATACCGTAAGCTACTCCGGTACGGACGGATTTCGCCTTTTTGTCTTTGATTATAAACTGGTCAAATACACTTAGGTCATTTAATTGTTTAGTCTTCATAGCGTGCAGATTTTAGCTTAGAGATTGTTGCCTGTTTTTTCTTTTGCGACATAAAAGCATTATACAATAGATGGCTCAAGTCCTTTAGCTCCTCCGCCAATTGCAATGCCTCGTCATCGCCGATGTTTTCGTTTCCTTTGTATTTTTTTAATTCAGTAGCTGTTAGCTTGTAGTTTTTTTGTGCTGACATTATATAGTGGCTGACAGGAAACCGCAGTAGCTCTGCTTGCCCCCGATGCCTATAATGGACCCGGTAGTTCCGGTATCATTTGTATTAAAGTTTAATCTTTTTTGTCTTTGAGAACTTGACTATCTGGCCATTCTCCACTGCATACTCAATGTTTGCATATTCATTTTTTAAGAAGGTATCTACAATCCTGGCCTCCGCAGCTTTTGTTATGGTTTCTTTGACATCTATCCTGCTTGGTTTGCCTTTGGAATAATGGACAGTAAGCTCACTTATATTCTTCTTCCTGAATTCGGACAGTAGAATCAACTCTTCTTTAGCAAGTATATCCATGGATTGCACCAGCTTTAAATTTTGTTCAACTAGGATAAACTCCTTGATGTATGCCTTTAGGGGAATCGTTATATGAGGAACTAAACTAAGACTATCAAAAACGGATGTGTCTCCAAAACTTGCAATCTCATCCGAATGTATAAACCCTGTAAGACTGCTTTTGGTCTTGTGCCTTTTTGAAACCAAGACCTTCTCTACAGCTTTGATTTCATCGACCCTATCTGCAAGGTAGAGAACAATAGAAGCATCGTTCCTATTCGCTATCATACGAAGCACAGTCGCTTCCAGCAAATTCACGGGCTTCGGGCCTTTACTTTTTATTAAGTCCAAAAAGTTGGTATTACTGTTAACAAGCTCCATCTTCATTTCTTCAATATCTTCATGGCGAAATTCCCCAGAATCGGCTAAAAGTTTTAAAACCTTTTCCTGCAATGCCGCTTTTGCATCATCCGCGATTTCAGCTTCGCCAATCGATATAAGTATGTTGGCCTTTGTGTTTAGTATATCTTCCGTCGAGCATCCGAATTTTTTCAAGTCCACGACAACCTTTATCCATAGCCATTCACCAAAGGAAAGACTGACCCATTTTCGCTCTTGAGTTAACTGCGGTGCATCAACTATATGCGCTTCCTTCCATTGGTTGAATAAAAAGGGTGTTATGCCTGTATCCCGCAAGCGGAAAGTCTTTTCGCGTATCTGCATTAGCAATTTGAAAGATATTGGATTACTCAACCCAGCAATGCTTTTTTCGAATTG
>JAFDYM010000241.1 GCA_018267435.1 Bacteroidota bacterium
GGTTGGCCCTAGATAAGCCTGTTGGAGTTATAGTGCACCGCTGCCGATTGGTATTTCTAATTGTAAATTTATATCGGATACAAATCTAAAGGTTGGAGTTTTAGCCTTGCGAAGCAATGCGCCTCCAACAACAAATTGCTGTACCATCCCTACGGGATTCTTGTCCTTTTGTATTATAGTTTCTACCAACATATCGTCCCTAACGGGACTTATACAATAACACCCATACAACACTACCCCCTTACACATTCTTCTTTGTGTCTTCGCGCCTTTGTGGTTATTGTATTTTGTTCTCTTTGGCAAAAACAAAAAAGCCACCGCAATTACGCAGTGGCTTTTTCTAACAATCTTTTATGGCACTATATACTAGTGGTGGCTGTGGTCGCCGTGCTCGTGTACGTGGCCGTGCTCTATTTCTACTTCGTGCGCTTCGCGTACTTCAAGTAGTTCGCCGCTAAAGTATAAGGTTTTGCCAGCAAAAGGGTGGTTCAAGTCAACGGTTACATCGCTATCGCCTACCGCTACTATACGGCCCTGGAAAGGGTTGCCGTGCTGATCTTGCAATGGCACTACGTTGCCTACAAATAGCATTTCGTCGTGCTGTACGCCCTCGTGAGAGAATACTGCTTTATCTAGTTTCACTACTGCTTCCTCATCGAAAGCACCGTAGCCTTCCTCTGGCGTAAGCGTAAAGCTGAACTGGTTGCCAGCTATTTTGCCTTCTAGGTTCTTTTCAAATTGGTCAAGCACGTTGCCGTGGCCAAATAGGAAAGAAAATGGGTTGCCTTTATCTGCTTCGTCCATTACCGGGCCGTTTGGCTCGGTGCGCAGTTGGTAGGTAAGTTTCACTACCGTGTTTGGTGCTGCTTGCATAATACTTGTTTCTGTTTAATATTTAATTGAATTAGACGCTGTAGCAGACAAAACCTTATACTGCTAAACGGTAGTACATTACAAAGTTAAAAAACGGTTTTACTTCCACTCGAAAGTTTGCAGCATGTGCTTTAGGTCTTCTTTCACAAAGTTGATGACTGGCGCCATGCTATCGGCATTGGGCGTGTTATTAAAATATAGTGCCCCGCGTATAAAGTGCTTGTTAGTATCGGTCAAAAAGAACTGGATGTTGCTGGCAGCATCGCCGCCCACATCATATAATATGCCGCTTACGCCATGCGCATTGGCTATGCCTACTTCGTTAATGTAGTCAGCTTTTTTGGTGTGCTTGTAGCTCATTTTGTGCGCATCGTCTACCAGCTTTTCTATGCTCTGCTTGGCATTCACATCTTTATAAGTAAGGTTGATAGTACCGTTGAAAGCAGGAAAGTCAATATTGACCCAACAAGCAGGTATAGTACGGTCGCCGAAGAAGCTAGAGTCGATATTTACCTTGGCATAAGTTGGTATTTCAAACTTGTACGGACAGGTGGCAGGATCGTACATTTCATACTTGCGCTCGGGGTACTCCACACGTGGGTAAGCTTTTGGCTTGGCAGTGTATTCTGTATTGCAAGAAGAAAATGACAAAATGATAAATAGACAAATTGAAGCGAATAGCGCCATGCGTTTTACATCTGTCATCCGTCCTTGGTCATCTGTCATGTTATGCTTCATTGGTCAATTTTACCTTCTCTATCCTGTTATTGTTTACCGAAAGTACAAGGAATTTGAAGTTCTCAAACCTTATTTCCTCGCCGTTCTTCGGTATTTTATGCGCTATCTCCAATAGCAATCCGCCAAGCGTTTCAGCTTCACCTTTCACATCGTCAAAGGTATCGGGTGCTATATCTATTAAACGGCATACGTCTATCAAAGGTATTTTCCCTTCGAACAAATAGTTGTTGTTATCTAGTTTGCGGAAGCGGCTATCTACCACTTCATCGAATTCATCTTTAATGTCGCCTACTACCTCTTCTACTATATCCTCCAGCGTTACTATACCCGATGTACCGCCAAACTCATCTACCACTACGGCCAGGTGCTTGCGGTTTACTTGTATTTCGCGCAGCAGGTCGTCTATCTTTTTCGTTTCAGGCACAAAAAATGGCTCGCGTATCAAGGTCTGCCATTCGAAAGTTTCACCATCGTTTAGGTGCACTATCAGGTCCTTTATATTCAGCACACCTATTACAGTGTCGAGGCTATCTTTATAAACAGGGAAACGAGAGTAGCCCATTTCGCGCACGTAAGCCATTAGCTCGGTAAAGTTAAGCTCGTGGTCTATGGCAGCCACATCGGTACGCGGACGCATGATCTGCTTCACCATTATATTGCCAAAGTGTACTATACCTTTTAGCATCTTGGCATCTTGCTTCGATTCTTTCTTTTCTACCGTTATTTCTATAGCCTTGTTTATCTCCTCTATATCTATTTCGGCATTGTGCTTTTTTAGGCGTTTCTCCAGCACGTTGGTGCTGTTTACCAATACAAAGTTTAGTGGGTACCAAATGGTGTTTAGCAGGCGTAACACACCGTTCATGGCGCGGGCTACTTTTAGTTTGTTCTGCGTAGCAAACACTTTAGGTGCCGCCTCGCCGAACAGTACCAAGAAGAAGGTAACAACCACTACGTTCCATACTAGTTCCACCACGTAGCGAGAAAGGCTGATGCTGCCAATGTTCAGCTCATCTATCAAGCCAATGGCATCGAAAAAGCCACGCGTAACAAAATAGCTGGTTACTACCACGCCTATGTTTACCATGTTATTGGTAATAAGAATGGTGGAAAGAAGGAAACGGGGTTTATCAAGCAATGCGGCTACCTTGTTATTGGTATCGTCGTCGCTATCGCGCAGTTGGTCAAGCTCAACATTGCTTAGCGAGAAATATGCTATTTCGCTGGCCGACATAAGGGCCGAGCACATGATTAGTATTAAAATAATAAGGCTGGCTGTAACCATGCCCGATGATGATACCGAGCTTGCTAGTGTTAGGCCAACCGTGACGGAGCCGCTGTCCAAAGTATTATAGTTTAAGTGAAACACAAGCGGGCTACATTGTTTATAGCCCGCCCATGTTATAAATATTGTTTGCTATTAAAATGGTAAATCATCATCAGCAGGGCTGCTGCTAGTGTTATCGTACTGTGGTTGGTTTTGGCCACCGCCTTGGTTGTAGTTGTTACCACCGCCTTGGCTATAGTTATTGCCGCCACCTTGGTTATAGTCTCCACCGCCGCCTTGTCCATCGCTGCGCTTATCAAGCATACGGAACTGTTCAACCACTACCTCGGTTACATAGCGCTTGTTGCCATCTTTGTCGTCGTAGCTGCGGGTGCGTAGTTTGCCCTCAATGTATACTTGGCTGCCTTTGCGCAGGTTTTTTTCTGCACGCTCAGCCATAAACTTGTTAGGCACTTTTATGTTGTGCCAATCGGTTATTTCTTGCCATTTGCCTTCGCGGTCTTTATAGTTTTCGGTAGTAGCTAAGCTAAATTCAGCTATCGCGTTATCGTTTTGAAAGTGCTTTACCACAGGGTCTTTACCCAAGCGGCCGATAAGAATTACTTTGTTGATCATCTCTCTCCTTGTTTACGGTTGGTATAGTTTTAAATATAATTTTCTCTAAAGTAGATTGTTTTGCCCTAAAAACAAATGAATTGTTTTAGGGAAAGCAAATTTATGTAAGTCTTGCACTTTTACCTTCAATATGCCCTCCATTTTGAAAGATTTAAAATCTGCCAATTCAACCTCAATAAACCTGAAATGTATTTTGCGGTGCGTCAACATTTGGCTTATGGGCTTGCTGTAGCTGTGTATGGTAAACTCGCCTGTTACTAAGTAATCGGCCACCGTGGCACTTATGTTGCGCTTAAGTGGCGTTGATGTTTCTATCAGCGGCAGTTCGTACAGGTCTTTCCATATATCCTTGCTGGTACGTTTGCTTATCAATATTTCCTTTTCGTTTTTTATAAGCAGATAGTTAAAGTGCCTATCTTTTATAGTTAGCTTTTTGCTTTTTACGGGTAGCTCGGCTATACGGCCATCTTTGTAAGCTACACATATTTGTTGTAGCGGACAGCTTGGGCACTTTGGTGCCTGTGGTGTGCACACGGTTGCGCCAAAGTCCATAATGGCCTGGTTGTAAGCGCCGGGCTGGTTCTCGTCTATCAATTCCTGCGCTAAAGCCGTTATCTGTTTTTTGCCAGCAGTGGTATCATACGGTGTATCTATACCGAAAACCCTTGCCAGTACACGTATTACGTTGCCATCTACCACGGCTTGGCGCTCGCCAAAAACGAAGGAAGAAATGGCGGCAGCGGTATAATCGCCCACACCCTTCAGCTTTTTTATTTCGCCGAAAGTGCTCGGAAACTTACCTTTTAACTCGCCCGCTATGTGCTTGGCGGTGCCGTGTAGGTTGCGCGCGCGGGAGTAATAGCCCAATCCCTGCCACATTTTCATCACTTCATCTTCCGGCGCCTGTGCTAATTGGTTTACAGTAGGATAGGCCATTTTGAAGCGTAAAAAGTACGGTAAACCCTGTTCTACCCGCGTTTGTTGCAGTATTATCTCCGAAAGCCACACTAAATAGGGGTCGTTCTCACCTTTCCATGGCATTTGGCGCACATTTTGTTCGCTATTCCATTTTAGGAGCAATTGGGCAAAAGTTGGCTTCATAATTTTCAAATATGGTGCAAAACCAAACAATTTCTAGGTTAATCCGTTTACTATCAAACGGTATTATTATTTCAGCACTAGAAGAAAATTAAAGGCTTTGCATAAAAAAATTTTTGCTTTTAAAAACCTATTGTTAAATTTAGAACATAATACTTAACCCAAAAGACCATGAGAAAAGCGGATATAGTAACCAAGGTAGCAGACCTTACTGGCGTTCCTAAAGTAGATGTACTGGTAACGTTAGAGGCCTTCTTTAAAGAGGTAAAAAATTCATTGAAGGCGGGCGAGAACGTATACGTGCGTGGTTTCGGCAGCTTTATTACTAAAAAGAGGGCGCAGAAAGTGGGCCGTATTATTAAACGAAATCAATCGATAGTAATACCAGAACACTATATACCCGCGTTTAAGCCCGCTAAAACCTTTGCTGATGCAGTGAAAAAGGGAAGACCTGCTGGCTCGCCAGAGCCTGTAGACGAAAGCGATGACGACGAATAAATAATACACCTTCCGTAAGGATTTTTGAGATAGGTTTGCGCCGCAATTATTTGCATCGCAAACCTATTTTTTTGTCATGAACCGTAACCAGATTATAGTTATTGCCGCTTGTGTAGCTGCCTGCATAGGTATATTTCTATTTGCCAACACAACAAAGCCTGCCGCCGAAACTGCTGCTGCTACCGAGCAGCATAGCGAGGGCGATGGCCACAACCACAGCGCCGAACAGGGCGAACCGCTGGCTTTGAACATACAAGGCTATATTTCTGACCTTAACTCGCGCATTGAAGACAAGGCGACCAGGGAAAAAATAGAAGAGCTAGAAAAAAATTCGGACTATAATGGCTTGATAGATGAGTACCGAAAGCTGGTAAAACCATTGGCCATATCGCACTACGCCATGAAGCTGGCCGATAAGGAGCCTAACGTAAAAAATTACCTACAAGCGGGCGACTACAGCGCTACGCTATTGCAAACCGCTCCCGATGAATTAGCTGCTAATTATTTGAAAAACAACCTGTTAGAAGCATACAAGAAGGCGGCAGAGATAGAGCCTAACAATAATGAGGTTAAGCTAAGATTAGCAACCGCTTATATTGAAATGAGCCCTCAACCAATGGAAGGTGTGGCCATTTTGCGCGAAATAGTAGCCAAAGATTCTACCAACATAGATGCACAACTTTTGCTTGGTCGTTTCGGAATTGTTTCAGGTCAATTCGATAAAGCTATTGTCCGTCTCGAAAAAGTGCTATATTTGCAGCCCCAAAATTCGGAAGCGTTACTGCTTTTGGCAGAGGCTTACAATAACCAGGGCGATAGTAAAAAAGCCCTTGAATTGTTGGAACGCTGCAAAAAAACGGTGAAAAGCCCAGAGTTGCGCAAAGAAATAGAGGGATATATAGAGCAGATAAAGAAACAAGTTCATTCATAAATTAAATCAAGTGCCATGCCTTGCGGAAAAAAGAGAAAGCGTCATAAGATAGCGACGCACAAGCGTAAAAAGAGACTAAGAAAAAACCGTCACAAGAAGAAATAATATATAACGAAGCGTAGCGCCGCACTTCACTTGCGGCGCTATGTTTTCTTCTTACACACTTTCCTTTACTTCGGGCTTTTACCCTTATTGTTTTTTAATGACAAGGCTACATAATATGGGCCTTTAAATATTTTATTTTGGTAAAAGAACTGATTATTCACTCAACGCCGAACGGCGTTGACATTGCACTGTTGGAAGACAAAAAGCTAACCGAGCTTCACCAAGAGCATGCAAGCAACAAGTTTAATGTAGGCGATGTTTACCTAGGCAGAATACGCAAAGTAATGCCGGGCTTGAACGCCGCCTTTATAGATGTGGGCCACGAAAAGGATGCATTCCTTCACTATACCGACCTTAGCCCCGATATACGCTCGCTAATGAAATTTACCCAGCAAACCATAGCGGGTAATATGCCAGCTGAGCAAATGCTGAACAACTTCGACTTTCAGCCACAAATAGTAAAAACAGGTAATGTAAAAGAAGTACTTAACGGCAAAGGCTCGTTATTGGTACAGATATTGAAAGAACCTATCAGTACCAAAGGTCCGCGCCTTACCTGCGAGGTATCGATAGCCGGCAGGTATTTGGTACTTACGCCTTTCAACAACACAGTTGGTGTATCTAAAAAGGTAGATAGCGCCGAAGAGCGCAAGCGCCTAAAAGTATTGGTAGAAAGCCTAAAGCCGAAGAACTTCGGCGTAATAGTGCGTACCGTAGCTGCAGGCAAAGGCGCTGCCGAACTACACCAAGACCTACTGCAACTACAGGAGAAATGGCAACTAATGATGCGCAACATGCGCCATGCCAACCCGGTGCTAAAAGTGCTGAGCGAGATAGATAAAACGCAGAGCATACTGCGCGACTTGCTATCGTCGGAGTTTAGCAAAATAGTAACCGACGACCCTACCATAGCCCGCGATGTAGAAGCATACCTAATGCAGATAGCGCCAGATAAGAAGGGATTGGTAAGTCTATACAACAACAAGGCGCCTATATTCGACCACTACGGCATAACCAAGCAGATAAAGGCCACCTTTGGCAAAACGGTAACGCTGGCCAACGGTACTTACCTAATAATAGAGAAGACGGAGGCCCTACACGTAATAGACGTAAACAGCGGCCACCGCAGCACCATGGATGGCGACCAGGAAAGCAATGCGCTGAAGGTAAACCTAGAGGCTGCCGAGGAGATAGCCCGTCAACTGCGCCTGCGCGATTTGGGCGGTATCATTGTTATCGACTTTATTGACATGAAGAACCCGGATAACAAAAAGGTGCTTCAGCAGAAGATGAAGGAGGTAATGGAAAGCGACCGTGCTACGCACACCATATTACCGCTTAGCAAGTTCAACCTAATGCAGATAACGCGCGAGCGTGTACGACCCGAAATAAACATAACCACTGCCGAGGCTTGCCCTACCTGCGGAGGTACGGGGCAGATAACGGCTTCGCTATTGTTGCTTGATGAGATACAAGAGGAGCTGGAGCATCTGTTGAACACCCACAACAAGTTGAAATTCTACTGCCACCCTATTATAGCGGCATACCTGCGCAAGGGTTTCCCAAGCATACGTATGAAGTGGTTTATGAAATACCGCAAGTGGGTAAGCATAAACGAAAACGAAAACCTTGGCCTAACCGACTACAAGTTTTTCGATGCCAACGATGAAGAGATAAAGTTGGATTAAGACCAGGCAATATAGAATACAACGACAAAGGTTACACTATAATTATAGTGTAACCTTTGTGCTTTTAAGTAACAACTTATTTGCCCTCCGCCTCTGCAGCTACATTATCCACTACGCTGGTATCATCAGCATTAAAGTCCATAGCGTTGAGCTTTTCTTGTGCTTCTTCAGCTGCCTTAAGGCCTTCGTTCAGGTTTTTCTGCATTTCTTCGGCAAACTTCTTGGCGTCGGGTATTACGGCTGCTACGGTATCATGGCTTATAGTCAGCATTTGGTTTTCGCCGTACTTCCACCATGCTATACCAAATGGCAAGGGTATTACCTGGTCGGCTTTGCCTATGGTACTTTCTACCTCGGCGGTGGTCATGCCCACTTTTACTTTGGTTACATCTTTGCTGTTGCAGCTAGCCAGTAGCAATACACCAGCAGCTGCTATTGTTGTAAATAGGTTCTTCATATCTGAGATTGGTTTTATACGAAGATAAGAGAACGCGGTATTTAAAAAACAGAAAAGGAGGCTGAACGTCAACCTCCTTCTCTAAGTTTTGTTTACAACAAACAAACAACCCCTTTAATCCATAGCGGTAAGCTGTGCCACTTGGGCATCGGGGTAATAGGTTTCTATCTTATCTAAATAGTCGTGCGCCTCTTCGCGGCGGTAGAACAAGCCGACAAAGACCAAATACGATGTATCGCTTTCGCCAGATACCATTTGCATCATTATAGAGCGACCAAGCTCGTTTTTAGCTCGTGCGGCTACATCGCTAGCTAGTACTTGGTTATTGTAGTCGCCTAGCTTAATGGTAAAGCCTTCATCTTGTACGGCAGCAGTTGGCGCATCTACATTATAGATGGGGTGTACACTGTTGCTTACAACTAAGTTTGGTACCTCAAGAGTTTCCGTTTCTGGCTCTTCGTCAATGACAGTTTCTATCATTACCTCTGTTTTGCCAGCGCGTACAAAATCTAATTCTTGTGCTGCACATAGGCTAAGGTCAAGCACACGACCTTTTATATAAGGTCCGCGGTCGTTTACGGTTACTATTATGCTTTTGCCGTTTGTAGTATTGGTTACCCTTAGCTTGGTGCCGAAAGGTAAGGTACGGTGTGCGCAGGTCATTTTCTTTTGACTAAAGCGTTCGCCGCTGGCCGTTTTGCGGCCTACAAACTTATCAGCATAAAAAGAAGCAACACCTGTTTGCTGGCATTCAACCTCCTGAGCGTAGCCCATTGCCGTTAAAAACGCCAACAGCAACGTAGCTATGATTTGATTTAGTTTCATGTCTTCAATTTCGGAAAGCGAATATACGGCCTATGCAAGGCTAGAGATGCACGAATAGCATGACAATGTGGCAGCCTAATCGGCACTGTTCAGTATAGCGAACAGCGTTGACTTTAAAGGAATGTTGCCGAAAAATTAACTGATTATCAATGCCCTTCTTTTTGGCACTATATTTTAACAAAGCCGAAACCCAAGATGCCGCTTTATTTTTTTAACAATTGCGCAAACATATACACCTCGGTAAATGTGTTGTAAAGCGGTACAGGGGCAATTCTTATCACATCTGGCTCGCGCCAGTCGGCTATTACCCCTGCTTTGGTCAATCGCTCAAAAAGCTTCTTACCCTTGCCATCTAATGTTTGTATAGATAGCTGGCAGCCACGGCTTGCCTTATTGGTAGGCGTAATGATGCGGAACTGTTGCGAGTTGTCGGTCTGTTGACTGATAAGATATAGTAAGTAGCCCGTCAGCAATTCGCTCTTGGCGCGCAGGGCTTTCATGCCTGCTTTGTCGAATACCTCTAATGATGCCTTATGCGCAGCCATGCTTAGCACGGGGGCATTGCTTATTTGCCAGCCTGCAGCGCCAGGCTGCGGTACAAAGTGCTTCTGCATTTTAAAGCGTGTGCTTTCATCATTACCCCACCAGCCTGCCAGGCGCGGTAGGTCGGGGCGGTTGGCGTATTTCTTATTAATGTACACACCGCTTACGCCACCGGGGCCGCTGTTAAGGTACTTGTAGCTGCACCATGTGGCAAAGTCGACAC
>JAFDYM010000242.1 GCA_018267435.1 Bacteroidota bacterium
GGTACTTGGATAATAG
Source organism: Bacteroidota bacterium (assembly GCA_018267435.1). GTDB lineage: Bacteria > Bacteroidota > Bacteroidia > Chitinophagales > LD1 > Bog-950. The sequence continues at coordinate 17 of JAFDYM010000242.1, forward strand.
GTGTTGCAAACCCTACCCTTGCATTCTACGAGCCTGGTACATTTACTGTAACCATGAAGTGCTCGAACCAATATGGCTGCCAAGCTAATGCAAACATCGAGATACATGTAGAGCAAGCAGTAGCTACAGGTATAGAAGAAGCAGACAACAACGTGGTAAGCTTAATAACTATGGGCAAGCAAGTAACCGTAAATTTGAACGGCGAACTAAGCAACGATGCTACTGTAACAGCTTACAACCTACTAGGTCAAAATGTGGTAAACAAGCCGCTTACAAACCTTAGTACAGTAATCGGTTTCGATGAGCAACCTGCAGGCTACTACATCATTGCAATACAAAACGCAGGTAAATTGCATACCAACAAAGTATTCATTCGTTAAGAATTAAGATAAAACAACAATGCAAAAAGCGCCACATCCTGGGAAAGGGGGGCGCTTTTTTTCTTTATACATGTACACGTTTAATCTAGGGTATCTATTGTTGCAAAAACTTGTTGCACGTATGCTCGGATAGCCAGAGGCTGATAAGCGGTATCGGTATCTATATTCCAATATTGGATAGAGCCATTAATCTCTCTTTTTAAATACAATCCACCCTGGTCGTGGCAATCGGGGCAGCCAAAGGTAGTATCTGGGTGGGCATATAGGTAACTAGGGAAACTATCGGCAAGGTGCTTGGCCAATACGTATTTACTAGGCGCTAATGGTACATTGCTAAATGAAACTTGCCCTGTGTAGTACAGCATATCATCGGCATATACGTTTCCTTCCTGTACCTTAAAAAAGGTAGCACAGTTGCCTCCACATTCGCCATAGGCCTTACCAAAGATGAAATACTTGTCAACAGCTGGCTCTTCTTTTTTACAACCAGCTATGGCAATTAATGCGCAAAACATTATCGCGTTCCTCATAATACTGTCTTTAGTTTCAAAAACGATATGTAATACGTTTAGGTTGCTTTGGACCATGTGGAGAAGCTTCCACATGTTATTAGGTTTTGTCACACATTACTCTATCTTTGCAGTAGACTCACTTTCTATCCCACAATGGTTTTTGAGAACTGATACAATAATGCGCGCTCAAAAAAGGAAACTGTGTGGAGTTTATGAAAATCAAAAACATTTTTTTAGCAGATGACGACTCTGATGATATATTTCTATTCAGAGAAGCATTGAAGGAAGTAACCGGAAACGTGGTTGTACACGTGGCCGAAAATGGCGATGTATTGCTTAAAATGCTTGCCAGCCAATTGCACGAGCCCGACTTGATTTTCTTGGATTTGAATATGCCTATTAAAAACGGCTTTCAGAGCTTAGAAGAAATAAGGGCCAATAACAGCTACAACAATATACCCGTAGCAATACTATCTACTACTAGCGATGAAAAGGCTATAGCTACCGCACACCAAGGCGGGGCCAATGCATATATTACCAAGCCAGTGGCGTTTACCGATTTGAAAAAGATAATAACAAAGTGCCTGCATATGGATTGGGACAACTTTGAAGCCACCGAATTGCATACCTTCGTACTTAAACCTTAGTTCATTTTTTTTACAGCAAAAAAACCTGACGATTATGCAACAGCAAACCGGCAGTACTGAAAAGGATGTCTTTTTAGCTGAACTGCGCACTGTAACTACTCCTAGCCATAAAGCACTTGAGGCCAACCCTTATTCGGTAGCATTAATGGCGCACGAAACTACACTTGATAACTATGCTACATACCTAAAGAAACTTTACGGTTTTGTAAAACCTTACGAACAGCAAGTGTACCCTATATTGGCAAACCGCATAAGCGATATAGCAGACCGCAGTAAAACAGCACTACTTGAGAGCGATTTAAAGGCCTTGGGCTTTAGCCATGAACAAATTGCGGCCCTTCCACAATTCAACTACCCCACACCCCATAGCCAAGCACAAGCATTTGGCGCTATGTATGTGTTAGAAGGCTCCACGCTTGGTGGTAGTATAATATACAAGCGCTTGAACCATTTAATACAAATAGACAAAGCAACAAATGGCAAATACTTTACAGCCTATGGCGAAACAAGTGGCGCCAAATGGAAAACATTTATTGAAGCATTTGCCAACTATGTTGTAGAAAATAATGCCCAACAAGAAACAATACAAAGCGCTGTAAACACATTTACTGCAATGGATAAGTGGCTTTCGGAGGCATAGTATTATTATAATGGGCAACGAGATGCAGATACGAGATATTGTAAACCGAGATATAGTAAACCTTCAAAACTGCGAAAGCGAACCTATACACATACCTGGCAGCATACAGCCCCATGGTGTATTGCTAGCACTAAACCCCAATAGCTATATAATTGAATATTGCAGTAACAATGTTTCAAGTTACTTCGATACACTGCCAGCCAATGTTCTAAACAAACCGCTACATAGCTTACTAGGAAATGAGCAAGCGGGTAAAGTTGCCGATTATGTAAATGCCAACCTTAGCTTCGAAGCGCATCCGCATGTGGTTAACCATAATGGTACAGCTTACAACACCATAATATACAAATGCAATAACCTACTGGTACTTGAGTTGGAGCCCTTTCCTGATGGTGGGCTTGCGCTGCCAGACCTGTATACGCAAACCAGTAGGTTTGTAAACTTTTTACAGAATGCAAGTAGCTTGGTTGAACTGTGCCAAAATGTGGCAGACGAGATAAAAAGTATTACCGGTTACGACCGCGTAATGGTATATAGGTTCGATAAGGATTACAACGGCGAGATAATTGCAGAAGCAGTAAACAATAACCTTGAACCCTTTTTAGGTTTAAACTATCCGCATACCGATATACCGGCACAAGCTAGGCAGCTGTATCTTAGCAATTTACTGCGCATGATAGTTGATGTCAATTATCAACCTGTACCTATTGTTACCCTTCAACAAAGTGCAGATAATACCCACATTGATTTAAGTAAGTCGGTACTGCGCAGCGTATCGCCTATACATATACAATACCTACAAAACATGGGCGTGGGCGGTACGCTTACCATATCGCTTATACACGATAAGAAACTATGGGGACTTATAGCCTGCCACCATTATTCGCCCAAGCATGTGCCATATTATACTCGCTTAGCAGCCTTGTTGCAGGGCCACTTCCTTACCTCGCAAATAAAAGTACGCGAGGTAGCCGAAGATTATACCCTAGCGCAAGTGATAGACGATAGGTTACAACAACTGCTTAAGCAAATTGGAAAAGGCAACGTGCGCATGGTGGCGCAGGAACAGTTGGAACAGATTCAGCGCTTAGCAAACGCTGATGGTGTGGCTATAATAATTAATAGTAAAACATATACTGCGGGCGAGGTACCTAGTACAGCCGATATAACAAACTTATCGGACTGGTTACACACTAACAGCGCACTGGGCCAATATAAAACTAGTTGCTTAAGCGCAGAATATGAAGGTGGCAAGGAGATAACAGATGTAGCCGCAGGCATAGTTTTTCAAAGCTTGGGAACAGTAGATAAAGATGGCATTATATGGTTTAGGCAAGAAGTAGAGAAGAGCATAAATTGGGCA
>JAFDYM010000243.1 GCA_018267435.1 Bacteroidota bacterium
TATGTATTGCTGAACGGAAGCCATGAGCACGAAACGGAAAGTATTGCCCTATTCTTTAGCGCGGGCAACATAACCACCATTATAGTGGGCGTGTTCAATTACATATTGCCTAGCATGCATCCGTTCTTCACCAATCAGAACTTGCTTATTATCTACTCCACCATTGGCCTAGGTGGTATATACTTTATAACCAAGCTACCCAATACCGAAAAACTAAGCGCGCGCGTGCCCTTCGGCAATATACATACCGATTATAATTGGAACTTGATATTCAAAGCTGCCGTACCCACGTTTATAATAGCATTAGGGGCGGGCTTTACCATTCCGGTCATCAACCTTTTCTTTCACGATGTACACGGCATGCAGGCACCTGCCTTCTCGCTTATGAACGCCGTTGCTTTTACCTTAGTTGCCCTGGGTGCGCTGTTAGTGCCAGAAATTAAACGCCGCTTTGGGTATCAGGTTGCTATTACCTTGGTGCAGTCATTGGCTGTGCTTTTGCTGTTTACCATGGCTACTACCGAGTGGTATAACCATACCGCAATTGGCTTAATAGTAGCCGCAGTAACTTATACCCTTCGCCAGCCATTAATGAATATGGCAGGCCCTATGACCAGCCAACTTACATTGAACTACGTAGGTGAGCGCAACCGCGAAATGATATCGGCCATAAACGCTGCTATATGGAGCGGTTGTTGGTTTGCCAGTGCCAAGGTATTTTCGGTAATGCGCGAAGCCGGCATTTCATACAGCAACATCATCTTTGTTACTGTTACTCTGTACATTGTGGGCGTTATATGGTATTACCGCCTTATACAAGCTTATGAGAATCGTTAACCCTAGATGAAACATTAATCAGCATCTAAGCTGACCATCCTCATCCCAATTCGACCTCCTTATCTTGAATTTTACCGTAAACCTTAAACAGTAAAAACCTGACCAAGGATGATACGATTTAAAAACAAGAAGTTCGCCTTTCTACTTACGGTTACACCTATATTATTGCTTAGTCAGCTAGTAATATGCGTGATTATTTTCTCGTATATCGTTAAAATAAACAATGCCGAAAACCAAAGCAAACTGGTAGACGACTATATGCGCTATAACATCCGCTACGTCACTGTTGCAGAATCGGGACAAAGAGGTTACTTACTTACCCACGACAGCAACTATCTTAAGCCATACTTTTCTGCCCTTGAAGAACTGGAAAAGAATGAGCAAGTGTATGATTCTTTGTTCAATGGTATAGAGATTGAAAACCTAAAGCACGTCCGCACATTATCGCAAGTAAAACTGAACGAGTTAGCTACTACTATCAACTTACACAACGAAGGCAAAATAGACTCTGCCATTAGTGTTGTAAAAAGTGGTTATGGTTCAAATATAATGGATACACTACGAGATGAAACACATGTAATACGCGGCGCGTTATCATCTAGCATTGCAACAATGCAAAAACGCGAGTTTATGTTGATATACGTATTGTTAAGCCTAATAATTGCCCTTATCGTTTTCAATATTTTCTTCTCGATATATAAATACAACTGGGTAATAAATAATGCACAGAAACTAGAGCTATCAATAGAAGAACTGGAGAAAGCCAACAGGCAATTGAACGACTATACCAACATGAGCTACCATGAGTTGAAAACACCATTGCGCAGTATTACCGGATTTTTGCAATTATTGCGTAAGAAATATGGCCACCAAATGGATGGCGAGGCGGTGGAATTTGTAGGCTATATAACCGATGGTGTAGTACAAATGAACAGCACCATCAACTCGTTGCGCAAACAGCATTTAGATAAAGAATAAGCACATGATAAAAATAGGGTTAATAAGCGATACACACAGTTACCTCGACCCTAAAGTGCTTGAAGTATTTAAAGATGTAGACGAGATATGGCACGCTGGCGATATAGGCGACATAAGCGTAGCCGACCAGCTAAAAGTATTCAAACCCTTCTACGCAGTTTACGGCAATATTGACGATAAAACCGTACGGATGGACTATCCCCTCAACCTAGTGCTACAGCGCGAGGGATTAAAAATACTGATGACCCATATAGGCGGCTACCCTGGCAACTACGAGCCTAAGGCGCGCAGAAAAATAGAAGAAGAAATACCCGATATTTTCATTTGCGGACATTCGCATATACTGCGCGTAGCCAAAGACCCTAAATACAATAATATGCTGGCTATGAACCCAGGTGCTGCGGGCGTACACGGCTTCCACAAGGTTAAAACCCTATTGCGCTTTAACCTAAACAATGGCAAGATTGAAAACCTAGAGGCGATAGAGTTGGGAAAGCGGGGGTCAATTGTTTAGTAGAAATTGAGTACTTTTAAGCTATGAAATTTGAATTCATTACAAGTGACCCACAAATACTTGGGGGCAAGCCAATCATTAAAAACACACGTATTAGCGTAGATGTAATTCTTGAATGGATTGCTTCGGGTGCTTCAATTGCAGACATTAATAAAGCACACCCACAGTTAGCAGAGGCTGCAATTAAGGAAGCGGTTTCATACGCCTCGCATTTCTTGCATAATGAATTATACATTGAGATTAAGTCAGTAGCATGAACTTAAACTCCTTTGCATTTATATGCGATGAAAACATCGACCTTGCTGTTATTGAATTTCTAAAATCTCAAGGTTACAATGCAATATCGGTACATGAAGTAGGCCTTAACAATTCATCTGACACTGAAATCTTACAGCACTCTTTCAAAAACAACCTGGTTGTTTTAACACATGATAGCGATTTTGGGAAAATAGTTTATTCTCAAAAAGTTGATTTTGTAGGTATAGTCTATTTAAGGCCAGGCCACTTTCAACCTTCATTTACAATAACCTCATTAAAAACAGTTTTTGGTTACGACCTTGACTTCATTCCACCTTTCATAGCAGTTATAGAGCAAAAGGATAATATTGTGAAAGTTAGGTTGAGAAATAGTTTATAGTAGATTATCATTGCATCCGCAAATGGAAAGCCAACAGCACAAAGATTTACTGGATAAAGCCTTAAGCATTAAGAAGCGCTTTTTGGGTATGTATAAGTCTGCCAATGCGGGCCACGTAGGTTGCTCGCTATCGGTGGCAGAGGTTATCACCTTTGTGCGCTTTGCTTGGATGAAGGAAGATGACGAAATCATTCTTTCTAAAGGTCATGCGGCAGCATCGCTTTACAGTGTGCTGGCAGAAGATGGCACCCTGAGCGAGGACGACATTAAAACCTTCTACAAAAATGATACGCACTTGGCTGCACACCCACCTGTAAACAAGGTAAAGCGCATACCATTTGCTACCGGTAGCTTGGGCCATGGCTTATCGCTAGCGGCAGGCTTCGGCATATCGCATAAGTTGAAGAAGAACAGCAAAACTACTTTCTGCATAACATCTGACGGTGAAATAAACGAAGGTTCCACTTGGGAGGCGGCTTTGTTCATTGCACATCACAACCTTACCAATGTGGTGTGGTTGGTAGACCGCAACAAGCTACAAGGCTATGGCCGTACCGAAGATGTAATGAAGCTTGACCCATTGGATAAGAAGATAGAGGCATTCGGCTTCCACGTTATTATAGCCGAGGGGCACAACTTTGCTTCGCTTACACAGGCAAAAGAAGAAGCACTGAAGAGCAACAAGCCTGTTGCCATAATATGCAACACAACCAAGGGCAAGGGCTGGACTACCTACGAAGACAAAGTAGACTGCCACTACCTACCGATGAAAGACGACCAGTACGATATAGTACAGCGCGAAATTGAAGCATTCTATAACAAAGCACTAAGCAGCATATAATGAGGGTAGAATTTGCCGATAGCATGATAAAGCAGTTTGATGAGCATCCATCTTTGGCGTTCATTACTGGCGACCTTGGCTATATGGCACTAGAAAAGGTGCAGGAAAAATACGGCGAGCGTTTTATAAATGCCGGTGTGGCTGAGCAGAATATGGTAACCGTGGCAGCTGTAATGGCACACGAGGGCTTTGTTCCGTTTGTGTACAGTATCTCTCCCTTCGTTACCCTTCGCCCTTACGAGCAGATACGCAACGATGTGTGTTTGCACAATCTACCTGTAAAAATAGTAGGCAATGGCGGTGGCTACGGCTACGGTATAATGGGGGCTACCCACCACAATATTGAAGATATTGGCGCATTGCGCGTGTTGCCGAATATGAAGGTGTATGTACCATTTACGGCTAATGATGTATATGATGCCGTTAACCAAATGGTAGCCGATAAAAGCCCTAACTATATACGCCTAAACATGGGCGCTAAAGTACCTTACAATGTTGCCCCGTTTGCACAATGGCGCAAGCTAAAGAGCGGAAATAAAGGTGTAGTAGTAGGCACAGGGCCTGTATTGGAGAATATCTGCAACTCGGCATGGGCTGAGGACTTAGAGATATGGGTATTGAGTGTATTCCCTATTGTAGACTTACCTGCTGAACTAATAGCTGCTGTTAACCGCACACAAAAGCTGATAACGATAGAGGAGCATAGTGGCGAATGCGGCCTACGCGAAACACTGAGCTACCACCTAATGAACGAGCTTAGTACACCTATAAAAATGCTAAGCCTAGCAGCCAATGGCTACCCTAGCGGCAAATATGGCGACCAGAAATGGCACCAGGCCGAAAACAATCTAGGCGGCGAGGGTTTGAACAACCAACTAGAGAACTTCTTGAAATAGGGCTAGGTATTATAAACCATACAGCCTTTTTCGCATATTTACACCATGTCGTTAACTGATAAAATTGCCACTGCTGTTAAGCAGTTGGAAGGCCCCATTGTAGTATTCGGCGCGGGCGGCTTTATAGGTGCCAACCTTGTGCGCACCATACTAGCCCATCGCGATGATGTATATGCCGTAACCAGCAAGCCATTTGTGCCTTGGAGGTTGGACGACATCA
>JAFDYM010000244.1 GCA_018267435.1 Bacteroidota bacterium
AAAATGCCGCAAAACGTACAAGTAAATTAGATGAATGTAGATAGGCGCACAAATGTATTTAGAACGCGGATGACACGGATGACATAGATAAACACGGATTAAATAAACATAATAATAATGGGCCATACTATAGTACTACTGGCACATGTGTGTCTGCCACGCGCCTACAGCCTGTGATGCTTGTTTATATAATTGGTTTACTTTGCTGTATGCCACGCATTGAAATAACAACACATGTACGCGCACCTATAGAAGTATGCTTTGATGCTGCGCGTAGTATAGACCTGCACATGGAAAGCACCAAGCAAACTGGCGAGCAAGCTATAGCAGGGCGCACCAGCGGCTTGATAGAGCTAGGCGAGACTGTAACGTGGCTAGCCAAGCATTTCGGCTTATGGCAAACGCTTACATCGAAGATAACGGAGATGGATAGGCCTAACTATTTTGTAGATGAAATGGTAGATGGGGCGTTCCATTCATTTAGGCACGAGCACCACTTTACCATGCAAGATGGCCACGTAGTAATGAAGGATATCTTTAACTATAAATCGCCATTGGGTGTATTGGGCAAACTAGCAGATAGATTGTTTTTAGAGGTGTATATGCGCAACTTGCTACTAGTGCGTAATGAGGTGGTAAAGAAGTATGCGGAGCAAAAGGAGATAGATGATATAGCTCTTGACCCTTACGCAATAATGTCGGTAAGGGCGCGGATAGCATATGCACTTGTATTACTATCGAACCTTTATGATGCCCGGCATATTAGTAGACAGACTATAATATAAATACATCAGCAACTGGTACTGGTTACTAATAGCTGAGGGAGATAAGGATTTCGAAATGATTACCCCAACGATTGAAGTAATACCAGGCCCTGTAACAAGAGTATGGGAAGAGCAAAACTATGCCCATTTACTAAGTAAGGAAGAAGAGGAAAAGTTGCTAAAAACTAACTTGGAAGGCTTACCTGAAACCTATGAAATAAAGGTGCTAGAAAACAAAATAGAAACCCTGTATAAGTACTTCCAGGAACTACCCGGTGATGTAAACGAATACTTAGAAATACTAGGCCATATAGTAGAAGCAGGTATGGACGCCGGTGGAGATGGAGCAAATATGAAAGGCGGATCATATCAGTATTTAATGGCTGCAATAGCCTTGGCTAAAAAGTATACTACAAACATTCCCAATCCAGAAGACTTCACATATTCAGTATATAAGGTTAGAAATGGGTGGGGCTGTGCAGTATATAAGCATGAGATTGAAGAAAAACTAGGTATTAGTTTATAGCTCCGTCTCGGTATAGCCATTCAGAGATGTCATCGTAAACGATAACATCTCTGTGTTTGCGCATCAAGCCGCATAGCGGCGGACTGTTTGTAGAAAAAAGAATGGATAATGTAGACCCACGTAGTGGCGCACCAAACATGCTGGGTCACCGCTACGCAATTCGTGAAAAGTTTATGGCATGTTACTACAAACAGGTCGCACCTACGGTGCTGAAAACAAAAAATTGAAGCATACACATGCAAGAAAGCGCATCAACGAATAAATTCATTGATACGTAAAAATTAATACATATAATTTGCCATAGGGAATTGCCACACTACGTTCGCAATGACAACCTAAGGCAATAAAAAATAAAACGGGAGCCAAACAGTTCCGTTATTTAACCACATCCTTCCACCTTTAGCGAGGCTTGGGGAGGGCAGTATCTACCGCTCACGAGTTATGCTGTATCTCTCTACGGCTAACAGTGACAACCGCTTTGAACAACATAACCCTGATTTCACCGCTCACGAACTATGTTGGAAATCTCTTCGACTAACAGTGACAGCCGTTTTGAACAACATAGAACTGATCTCACCGCTCACGATCCTTGCTGGAAATCTCTTCGGCTAACAGTGACAACCGATTCGAACAACAAGGACCTGCTTTCACCGCTCACGAGCTATGCTGGAAATCTTATCGGCTAACAGTGACAACCGACTTGAACAACATAACCCTGATTTTCACCATTCACAATCCTTGCTGTGTATAGCCAATTACGTTAACGGTGAAAACGCGTTGGCACCCAGCAAGGCAGAGGTTTCTAATCTTCAAAATAAACGTCAATTAAATACTTGAACAGAACTGTGTGGTAGCGATATTTTGAGTTTCGCCATTGCAGCATTTCAGACTTGCTAACCTGCCCTGCTGCACCTCCCGCGGCTGTTCTAGCTATGAACAGGAACGGAGCCGGCCGAAGGAAGAACGCTAATCCTAAAATCGGCCTTTACGATGCAAAGATACAACACGGAACAGGGCAAAAGCAAATCGGGTTTCCCGCATGGGGGGTGCCGCCCCCCATGCGGGAAACCCGATTTATAAAGCTTGAAAAAACAGCTATTTTATACTGGCAAGTGCTCTCCCTAATGGAATTGCTATTCCGTTTAAGCTAGGCTTTACAGGAAGGTCGCGCGTGGCGCGCGTGCGTATGGGTTAAGCGCTTTAGCACCGCGCCAAAAACAATAGGCAATTGAAACCAAGTAGACAGTAAGCAATCATAGTTACTTCCATATGGTCGGCGGGGACGCCGACCATTATTCTCCCCTTAGTAGTCGGCGTCCTCGCCGACTACTTTATCCCTAATCGGCAGACATTAGCGCTTTACCTTTATAAACTCGCATTTAAACTTTGCGATTCTTTGCGTCTTTACTTTGCGTACTCTGCGTGAAACGGCTGTTAAACAAAAACGCCCCAACATTTCTGTTGAGGCGTTTATATCGTTTGCCAATTGTATTACATATTCAATGGCCTGTTTTCGGTGGCGGTTAGGCACGCCTCTTTGAAGGCCTCGGTGTAGGTAGGGTGCGGGTGGCTCATGCGCGAAACATCTTCGGCACTTGCACGGTACTCCATTGCTACTACGCCTTCTATTATCAAGTCGGCAGCGCGGGCACCCAATATGTGTACACCAAGTATCTCGTCTGTTTCCTGACTAGCCAATACCTTCACAAAGCCATCCAAATCGCCGCTGGCACGCGCACGGCCAAGCGCACGGAAAGGAAACTTACCGCTCTTGTATGCCACGCCTTTGGTTATTAGTTCAGCTTCGGTAGCACCTACGCTAGCAGCCTCTGGCCAAGTGTATGCTACACCCGGTATCAAGTTATAGTTGATGTGCGGCTTTTGACCTGCTATAAGTTCAGCAAGCATAGCACCTTCTTCCTCGGCCTTGTGTGCTAGCATTGCGCCACGCACCACATCGCCTATGGCATATACACCAGCCACCGATGTTTCAAAATGGTCGTTGATAGGTATGCGCTTCTTTTCATCAAGCTGCAAGCCTATTGCCTCTAGGTTCAAGCCCTCGGTGTATGGCACACGGCCCACAGCCACTAGGCAGTAGTCGCCTTTCAGCTCTACAGCAGCGCCTTTTTTATCTTCAGCAGTTACGGTTACTTCTTTACCTTTTACGGTAGCGCCAGTTACCTTGGTGCTAAGCATAAACTCCATGCCCTGCTTGCGTAGCACACGTAGCAATTCCTTGCTGATGTCCTCATCCATGCTTGGCACTATTTTATCCAAGAACTCAACCACAGTTACCTTGCTACCTAGGCGCAAGTACACCGAGCCAAGTTCTACACCTATAATACCGCCGCCGATGATAACCAAGTGCTTTGGCACTTCGGTTAACGTAAGGGCTTCGGTTGAAGTGATAACACGCTTCTTATCTACCTTTAGGAAAGGCAGGTTAGTAGGCTTAGAGCCAGTAGCTATGATAACCTTCTCGGCTTCTATTTCTTGTTTCTCGCCTTTGCTGTTAGTAACGGCAATTTTGTTTTTGGTAACGAACGAACCAAGACCGTAATAGGTATCAATCTTGTTCTTCTTCATTAGGAAAGCGATACCATCGTTGTTGGCTTTTACCACGCCGTTTTTGCGGTCCACCATTTTCTTAAAGTCGAACTTAAGACCTGTGGTGGCTATGCCGTGCTCCTCGAAGGTATGCGCGGCATTGTGGTAATGCTCCGATGAATCTAACAGGGCTTTAGAAGGGATACAGCCTACGTTGGTACATGTACCGCCAAGCACATCGTACTTCTCTATTATGGCCACCTTCATGCCTAATTGGGCACTGCGTATAGCGGCTATATAACCGCCCGGACCCGAACCAATAACTACTACTTGATATTTTGACATCGCTAAAAACGTTTGTTGTTTATCGTTTTCCGTTTGCAGTTAGGTTTTGTCTTTTAACGCTAAACGTTAAACATCAAACCACAAACGGTCTTCAAAAATTATATATCCAAAAGCAAATCAACCGGGTCTGCGCCTAGAAGCATTTTGTGTGGATTCTCTAGGAAGTCCTTCACTGCTACTAGGAAGCTTACCGACTCTTTACCATCTATGATACGGTGGTCGTAGCTAAGGGCTACATACATCATTGGGCGTATTACCACTTGGCCATCGATAGCCATTGGCCTATCCTGTACCTTGTGCATACCTAGTATTGCAGTTTGCGGAGGGTTGATGATAGGTGTTGACATTAATGAGCCGAACACACCACCGTTGCTGATGGTGAATGTGCCGCCTGTCATGTCATCCATCGTCAAGCCACCATCGCGGCCTTTTATGGCAAGTTCTTTCACCTTCTTTTCTATCTGCGCCAATGTCAACGACTCTGCATTGCGGATAACCGGCACTACTAAGCCTTTCGGTGTAGATACGGCGATAGATATATCGCTATAGTCGTGGTAGATGATTTCATTCTCTTCTATCGAGGCGTTAACGGCAGGGTATTTCTCCAATGCCAAAGTAACTGCCTTGGTAAAGAAGCTCATCATACCCAAGCCCACTTCGTTCTTCTTCTTAAAGGTATCGCCATACTTAGCACGGATAGCGTTGATAGCCGTCATGTCTACCTCGTTAAAGGTAGTCAACATGGCGGTAGAGTTCTTAGAGTACACCAAGCGCTCAGAGATAGTCTTGCGCAGGCGGCTCATTTTCTCGCGGCGTTCGTTGCGGCTGAAGGCTTCCTTATTAGGTAGGTTAGCCTTGTTGCGCACAGCGTTTATCGCATCTTCCTTAGTAACGCGGCCAGATACGCCAGTACCTTTCACGCTGGTGTTCTTCACACCGCCTTCGTCCAATATCTTTTTAGCAGCAGGCGATGGCGTGCCCGATGCGTAGGTTTCTTTCTTTTCTTCCTTAGCAGGGGCAGCCTCTTTCTTCGGCTCTTCCTTCTTAGGTTCAGCCTTGGCTTCAGCTTTCGGCTCTTCTTTTTTGGCTGCGCCTTCCGGCTTTGCAGCGCTCTCGTCAACGGTGCATATTACGGCACCTACTTTAAGGTCGTCGCCCTCGCTGGCTACAAACTTTACGGTACCTGCTACCGGCGATGGTATTTCCTGCGAAGCCTTATCTGTTTCCAACTCGCATAGGGGTTGGTCAAGCTCTACATAGTCGCCCTCGGCAACTAGAAAACGCGATAAGGTAACTTCGGTGATAGATTCGGCCACTGAGGGCACTTTTACTTCTGTCATGGTTCTTATATATTATGACTAATTACTTCAATATATTAAGCAAACGCTTTTTTCAATAACTCTTCCTGCTCTTTGCCGTGTACTTTCTTGTAGCCTGTAGCGGTAGAAGCCGAGCACTTACGCGCTACTACTTTCAAGTTTACCTTGCCATATAGGCGACCCAATAGGAAGTTCCATGCACCCATGTTCTCAGGTTCTTCCTGTGCCCATACCAGTTCGGCTTTAGGGTACTTAGCTACTAGCTCCTGTATCTTCGCTTCAGGTAAAGGATAGATTTGCTCCAGTCTTGCTATTACTACATCGGTTATGTTTTCTTTCTCTTTCTTCTCTAGCAAATCATAGTAGAATTTGCCCGAGCAGAATACGATTTTGCGCACCTTCTTATCGGCTGCTTCATCTACTATCAATTCTTGGAAACCACCTTTGGTCAAGTTCTCGATAGGCGACAAGCAACGTGGGTGGCGCAATAGCGACTTAGGGCTCATTATAATCAATGGCTTGCGGAAAGGCCATTCCATTTGCCTACGCAGCGCGTGGAAGAAGTTGGCAGGGTCGCTTATGTTAGCCACTACCATATTGTTTTCCGCGCTCATTTGCAAAAAGCGCTCCAACCTTGCACTTGAGTGCTCGGGACCTTGGCCTTCGTAGCCGTGTGGCAATAGCATAACCAAGCCGGTGTTGCGCTGCCACTTGCTTTCGCCAGCAGCTATAAACTGGTCGATGATGATTTGCGCACCGTTGGCAAAATCGCCAAACTGTGCTTCCCATATTACCAATGCCTCTGGGCTTGGTAGGGTGTAGCCATATTCAAAACCTAACACGCCGTACTCGCTCAAGTGACTGTTATACACAAAGCACTTACCTTGCTTATCGCTAAGGTTGCTTAGGCGGTTGTATTCGTTGTCGTTGTTCTCGTCGGTTATTACTACGTGGCGGTGGGTAAAGGTACCACGCTTTACGTCCTCGCCGCTTAGACGTACATTGTGCCCATCAAGCAATATACTACCGTAAGCCAATAGCTCGGCTGCAGCCCAGTCTACCTGCTTCTTCTCGTCAGTTAGTTTCTTGCGCTCATCAAGGTACTTCGCCATTTTCTTCAATGGCACAAAGTCGGCTGGTGTTTTTACCAAAGCCTCGGTAAGCACACCTAGGGTCTTTTTGGTGATGGCCGTTTTAGGCGACTCCAAAAAGTCATCGGAAGTAGCTTTGCGCAGTTGCTGCCAAGCTATTTCGTTAGGTTGTTGCTGGTAAGGCATTGGGCCCTGCTTAGCCTCGTTAAGCCTAGCTTGCAAATCATCCCAAAACTCTTTTTCCATGCTCTTTGCTAGCTCAGCAGCTTTCGAGCCTTCAGCTATCAAAGCCTTGGTATATACATCGCGCGGGTTCTCCTGCTTATCTATCAGCTTGTACATTACAGGCTGGGTGTACTTAGGGTCGTCGCTTTCGTTGTGGCCCCACTTACGGTAGCACACCATATCTATAAACACATCTTTATTGAACTTTTGGCGGTACTCTGCCGCTAGTTCACAAGCAAACACCGTAGCTTCGATATCGTTACCGTTTACGTGTATTACAGGTGCATCTATAGTAGCGGCTATCGAGGTGCAGTAGTCCGAAGAGCGTGCCTCATCAAAATCGGTAGTAAAACCTATTTGGTTATTGATAACAAAGTGTATAGTACCACCCGTGCTGTAGCCTTCCAGCTTAGCCATTTGCAATACCTCGTACACTATACCTTGGCCTGCTACCGCAGCATCGCCGTGTATCAATATAGGTAGTATCTTATCATAGTCAGAGTTGTATATCACATCAGCTTTAGCACGTGCAAAGCCAACCACTACAGGGTTTACTGCTTCCAAGTGGCTTGGGTTCGGTATCAACTTCATGTATACCGACTTATCGCCACCCACTGGGTACTGCGATGAGTAGCCCATGTGGTACTTCACGTCGCCATCGCCCATAGTAAGATCGTACTGCGCGTTACCTTCAAACTCGTTGAATATCTCCTCGTAGGTTTTGCGCATTATGTTGGCCAATACGTTCAACCTACCGCGGTGCGCCATACCTATCACCACTTCTTCCACACCCTCTTTAGCGCCTTGGCGGATGATAGCATCCAAAGCCGGTATAGTAGTTTCGCCACCTTCCAAGCTAAAGCGCTTTTCGCCTATGTATTTTGTACCTA
>JAFDYM010000245.1 GCA_018267435.1 Bacteroidota bacterium
AATTTGCCCGCAGGCTGTACGCACGCTGTGCAAAGCAGGATGAGGAATGCGCTACAGCACCGCGCCAAAAAAACAACTAGGGAGTATGAACTTACCGACGAAGGTAAACCGCGCAAAGGTGGTCTGTTGTCAGTGGTTTGTCGTCTAACTATTTACTTGTAAACCTTGCGCCTTATAATGGCATAAGCCCATATTACAAACAGTCCGCCAGCTATTAGGTAGCCTATAAAGCTCCATTTGTTTATGCCATAGTAGAACTGCATATCTTCGGGGTAGTGGCCCAATAGTGCTATCGATGAGCTTATCATCAATGCGCAAATGATGTACACCAATCCCTCGCGGGTATTGATGCTATCCCACTTCTTCAGCGCATAGCCATAGCCTTGTAGCTCTACTTCGGTATGCAGTTTGCCCTTGCTTATTTTCTGCATTATGCCGCGCACCTCTACAGGAAAACTATTCATAAAGCTGCTTAGGTTATTGAAACGCTGCGCAGCCTCGTTGGCTAGGTTTTCAGGCTTCAATTGCTCGGTCAACAATCGCTGACCATAAGGGCGCATAAACTCGTAGGTCTTAAAGTTGGGGTGCATCTTTTTGCCTATACCCTCCAGTATAGCAAAGGCGCGGAAGATGATGAAGATGCCGCCCGGCACGGTAATGTGATAGTCGTACATTATCTTCTGCAGGCGCTGTATTACATCTTGTATGCTGCTCTCGCCTACATCTAAGTGGGCGTAATCTTCTATCAGGTCGTTTAGGTCGTACACAAACTGGCGCATGTCGGTTATGTTATCCTCTACGGCTAGCTTGCGCATTTGCACTGCCATTTCGCGCGCGTCGCTGCGGCTCATGGCTATAAATATACCTGCAAAGGCATACTTGTCCTTCTTCATTAGCTGCCCTACCATACCAAAGTCGAGCAGTATTATTTTGCCCTCTTCGTTTACCAATACGTTGCCGGGGTGGGGGTCGCCGTGGAAAAAGCCATACTCGAATATCTGCGACAGGTATATATCCATACCCTTCTCTACAATACGCGCAGGGCTAAGGCCCCATTCGCGCAACTGTTTCACGTCGGTTATTTTGCAACCTTTTACAAACTCCAATATCAATACCTTATCGGTACTGTACTCGCGGTATGGCTTAGGCACGTAAAAGTCGGTACGGTGGCGGTACATGGTGCGGAAGCGCTCGATGTTCCTAGCCTCGTTGCGGTAGTCAAGCTCCTTGCTTATGGCACGCTCAAACACGCGCACTACCTCTTCGCCGTTTAGCACACCCTGTTTCTTTAGGTAGCGGTCCATGCGGCGCACGGCTTCTTTTATTATGCTAAGGTCCTGCTCTATTTGGTCTTTAACTGCAGGGCGCTGTACTTTTACTACCACTTCTTCGCCCGTTTTCAGTTTGGCCTTATGTACCTGGCCAATACTGGCCGATGCCATAGGCACTTCGCTGAACTCTTCGAATATATCGGCAAGCTGTTTGCCTGTTTCGCGCTCTATGATTGCCTTGGCGGTTACCCACTCAAAAGGCGGTACGCGGTCCTGCAACATCTCGAACTGTTTTACCAGTTCTTCGGGTATTATATCGGGGCGGTTGCTAAGTATTTGCGCTAGCTTAATAAAGGTAGGACCAAGTTCCTCGGCGGCCATACGCACGCGCTCCCAACGAGTATACGACATTACTGGCTTATCGTCCCTCAGCCACTTTATACGCATGCTCTCCGTTACCAAATTGCGCAGCGTGCTATTGGCAATAAAATCTTCGAAGCCATACTTGATGAGGATGCCGAGGATTTCGCGCGTGCGGTTAATGTTACGGAATGTGTTGTTTAAGGCCATGCGTGGCTTAAAAGTATAAAGTAAGTTGTAAAAAAGAAATGGGCTAAGTATATAAGTAATAGCATAATATAAACATCCCCAAAATTGCACAGGGCCTAAAACAAAAAGCGACCATAGAATCGTCTATAGCCGCTTGTGTAATACTTAGATGATTTATACGCTAGAAAATGGTGATAAACCCTAGCTGAAAAACAAAGCCGTTTTTAGGGTATACCGAGTAGGTTTGGTCGGTAGCGTAGTGCAACAGGTTGTAGCTAACCATAACCGGAAAAAAGAAGTTTTTGCTCTGCAATAGGTTATAACCTGCACCTAACAATAGGCCCGGCACTACACGGTTTATTTTATTAAAATAGAAACCTGCCGCAGGGTTGTTAGGGTCGCGCGCTATAACGCCGCCTTGTGTGTCGTCCATTTTGCGGAAAAGGGTTTCAAACTTTAAGCGGGCAAAAAAGCCTTTCCAAATATTATACTGTACAAACACGCCCGGGCCATAAGTATGGTAGTTGGCATTTACCTTGCCTATTACAGTGCCGAATTGGTCTTGCACTGGCAGGTTGCGATAGCCGTTATAGAAATAAGTAAAACCACCACCCACATATAGGCCCGTATTAGGCCCTAGGCGCGAACTGGCCGAGCTTGGCTGGTAAACCCTATACCCTACAAATGGGGCAAAGCCCGTCATTATATAGTTGTTGCTTATCATTAGGTATACGTTCGGCTCTATTATAAACTTGCTTAGGTCAAGTTTCTTTTTTGGCTGAAAACCCTGAAAATCGTTCGTATTGCTTTCGCCTGCGCTTTGTGGGCGGCTGGTAGGTGGCGGCAGGTCGTCGTTCTGCGCCATTACTACTGTGCCCATACTTACAAAGGCTATAAGGAGTAAAAGATATTTTTTCACAGGATAAACTGTTTTCTGTTCCTAACAAAGATAATACATAGCTACAATTAAGACTCGGCAAAGCCAAAATAGTTGCCTGCTTAGTTAAATTTAACTACTAAAAAACTATACCTAGCCTAGCTGAAATACCTTGTGCGCATTGGCAGTGGTTATGCGCTCTACCTCGGCATCGGTCAGTTGTAGGGCATCGGCTACGTGCTCGGCTACTATCTTTACATAGCTAGGTTCGTTGCGCTTGCCGCGATGTGGTACTGGGGTTAGATAAGGCGCATCGGTTTCCAACACTATGTTTTGTATGCCTATGGCGGGTAGCATTTCCTTCATGCCTGCCTTCTTATACGTAACCACACCACCTATGCCTAGGTAAAAACCAAGGTCGATGCACTGCTGTGCTTCTTCGGCATTGCCGCTAAAACAGTGGAATATACCTGTAACCTTGCCTGCATATTTGCGCACGCTCTTTATGCAGTCGGCAGTTGATTCGCGGGCATGGATGATGATAGGCAAGTTGCGCTCTATGGCCCATTCTATCTGTGTTTCAAATGCCTTTACCTGTAGGTCTATGTGCGTTTTATCCCAGTAGTAATCTAGGCCTATTTCGCCTACTGCATAGTACTTCTTGCCGCTATCTAGGTGCTTTAGGGCTAGGGCCAGTTCTTGCTCATAGTCCTGCTGAATACTGCACGGGTGCACGCCCATGGTAGGCAGTATTTCAAAGTTTGGGTGCTTGAATTTCTTTTCGCTTAGGGCTATCAGCCTATCGTGTGTTTCGCTATCAATAGCGGGTAGAAAAATTTTGCTTATGCCATTATCTACACAGCGCTGTACGCTGGCTTCAAGGTCTGCATCAAAGTCTTTCAAATAATAATGGCAGTGTGTATCTATCAAACTCATAAGGCCGCAAAGGTATAACCTAGCGCCGAAAAATGCTCCAATACTTTCGGTAGTGCATATTGCATTCTTGGCTGCGCCTTCAAGCTATCGTGAAACACGATGATAGAACCCGGCCCTGCATGTTTCAGCACAGTATTCAATACACGCTTTTTGCTTACCTGTAAGTTATAGTCAAGCGTTAGCACATCCCACATTACTATGCGGTATTTATCCTTTAAGTGTTTGTATTGGCTTGGCTTTAGTTTGCCGTATGGCGGTCTGAACAAGGGCAGCTCTTTGCCACCTGTTACCCGCCACTTTTTACTAGCCAATACCCTGGCGCAGTCCTCCACATTCTCGTAGTATTCCCTGTTTACATATTTCCAGCCATTGTAGTGGTTGTAAGTGTGGTTACCTATGCGGTGGCCTTCGGCTATTATGCGCTTAAATACCTCGGGGTTATCGTCTATGTTTTTGCCTATGCAGAAGAAGGTAGCTTTGGCTTTGTGTTTCTTCAGTTCATCCAGCACCCATGGCGTTACCTCGGGTATCGGCCCGTCGTCGAAGGTAAGGTACAGCACCTTTTTAT